>JAUNSE010000242.1 GCA_030539415.1 Desulfovibrionaceae bacterium | reverse complement strand
TTGCCGATGTTTTCAACATTTCAGAAACAAAATAGAGATGGACAGTCCTGCCGCATGGACAGAAACGTATTTTTTTATCACATCAGAAATTTCATTGTCACAAAAAATCCCCCGTGCTAGAAGTGACTTCGATTCAGCAGGCAGGAGCGTCCGCGTCCCTGCCCCTCCCCGCAAAAAGGGCGCTGCGCACGCTCCTTCGGTTCGGGCCGGCCCTGCCGGCCCCTGCGGAGCGGGGAGGCGGGAACAGGTCTCCAGTCCTCCCCTCAATCCCCGGCGGACGCCCCTGCCCCTTTTTTCCCGTGCCCTGCGATTTCCCTTCCCAGGGCGGGTGAAAAAGGGTACAAATTGTTCACGCAGGAGATATCTGCGCCATATGGCGCACAATCTTTTTTCATCCCGCGCGCCTTTCGCGCGCGTCCGGAGGTCAACATGGACTGCACCCCCTCGCTGCCCGTTCTCGGGCAGTCGCTGCCGGAGTTCACCGCGCTCACCACGCACGGCACCATCACCCTTCCCGCGGACGCCAGCGGCAAGTGGCTCATTCTCTTCAGCCATCCCGCCGACTTCACGCCCGTGTGCACCACTGAAATCTGCTCCTTCCAGAAGCGCATCAAGGGCTTCCAGGAGCTGAACTGCATGCTGGTCGGCCTTTCCGTCGACCAGGTGTGGTCGCACATCAAGTGGCTCGAGTGGATCAAGCAGAAGCTGAACTACAATATCGAGTTCCCCATCATCGCCGACGAGCGCGGCGAAGTGGCCGAAAAGCTCGGCATGATTCATCCCGGCAAGGGCAACAACACCGTGCGCGCCGTCTTCATCGTCGATCCCAAGGGCATCGTGCGCCTGATCGTCTACTATCCGCAGGAAGTGGGCCGCAACATGGACGAAATCCTGCGCGCCCTGAAGGCCCTGCAGACCTCCGACGCCAATGCCTGCGCCATTCCGGCCAACTGGCCCAAGAACGGCCTCATCGGCGATCACGTCATCGTGCCCCCGCCGGCCGACGTGGAATCCGCGAAGCAGCGCCTCAACCAGTACGAGGGCTACGACTGGTGGTTCTGCCACAAGCCCCTCTAGTTTTCCGGTGCACAAAATTGTCCTTTCGCGGACAATAGGCTAATATCATGTGAAGGCTTCCCCTGGCGGAGGCCTTCACATTCATTTTTCTGCCGGTTGGAACGGCACAAGACACCAGATGAGGCCGGAAATGGTCCGCACGGACCGGCAGCCGGCCGAGGAGAATGCCATGGCCGAACCCCAGGACATGTGGCGCTGCCCCGTCTCGAACTGCGGCTACGTCTATGACCCCGACCGCGGCGACCGCCGCCGCAAGATTCCCAAGGGCACCAAATTCGAGGACCTGCCCGACGACTGGACCTGTCCCGTCTGCGGCGCGAGGAAGAAGGCCTTCAAACGCCTGTCCGAGTGCAGCTAGGCGGCAGCGGACAGTGCTGTCCGGACGGCAGCCGCTCACTTCCCGTCCGGATGTCTTCCGTCTTTCGGGCGCGCAGGAGGATTTTCTCAGGCGCGCCTTTTTTCGCGCCCGCCTCCGGCGCCGCTCCTTCGGGGCGGATTGCCCGGGCAAAGCGTCCGCCATCATCTTTTTTCTTTGAAATTTTTACTGATTTTCCTTTCCTCCTTTGACATCACGCGCAAACGCGGTCTACACTGAAGCCCAAACCCCGACTCTTCAGCCTCCCCGCAGCGGGAGGGCTGCGGCACGCAGCAAGGAGCTTCCGCCATGCGCACCTGGACCACGCAATCCCTGCTCGCCTTCTCCTCCGCCTACTGGGAAGTCTGCGCCCTGCATGCGGCCGTTGCGGCCGATGTGTTCACGGCTCTGGCCGACGGCCCCCTGAACGATGCCGAACTCGCCGCAAAGGCCGGCCTTTCGCCGCGCGGCGCCAAGGGCCTGGCCGCGGCCGCCTGCGCCCTGGGCTTCGCGACCCGCAGGGACGGCAGAACCGCCCTCACCGACTTTGCCGCGCAGCACCTTGTGCGCGGCCGCGAAGGCTATCTCGGCGACATCGTCCTCCATCACCACCACCTCATGGACGGCTGGGCCCAGCTCGACACGGCCGCAAAGGAGGGCCGGCGCGTACGCGCGAAAAACGAGGACAGTCCGGAAACTCTGGCCGCCTTTCTGCGCGGCATGGCCAACATGGCCTCGAGCCGCGCCCTGGAGGTGGCGGAGCAGCTCGACCTCTCCGGCCGCGCGCGGCTCATGGATCTGGGCGGTGGCCCGGGCTCCTATGCCGCGGCCTTCTGCGAGAGGAATCCGCAGCTTTCGGCCGTCATCTTCGATCGGCCGACCACGGAGCCCTTTGCCATGGAGACGGTGCGCGCCCGCCATCTCGAAGGCCGCATCACCTTTGCCGCCGGCGACATCCTGACCTCACCCCTGCCGCAGGGCTTTGACGCCGTATGGATCTCCCACGTGCTGCACGGCTCCTCTCCCGAGGAGTGCGCCCTCATGTGCCGCAAGGCCCGCGCCGCCCTCAATCCCGGCGGCCTTGTCTGCGTGCAGGAGTTCTTCCTGGACGACAGCATGGACGGCCCCCTCTTCCCGGCCCTGTTCAACCTGAACATGCTGCAGGCCTCGGACGGCGGCCAGTCCTACACCTGGGCCGAGGTGGAGGCGATGCTGCGCGCGGCCGGCTGCGCGGACATCAGGCGCATCCCCGGAGACCCGGCCTTCGGCACGGGCATCGTGTGCGGCACTGCCGCGGACTGACAGCCGCTCTCCCGCAGACAGCGGTCCGGCAGCCGGCAGGCAGAGACATCATGAGAGGCGCCATGGAATGCATCATGACCGGCGCCTCTTCTGCCTCTGCGGCCCGGCCACAGCCGCCGCCTGAAGAGCCCGGCACAGGCGAGAGGACGGGCCCGATGTCCTCACCGTCAGCCCGTCCTCATGCTTTCGTTTCCTTGTAGGCCCGGCACAGGGCCTCACTGCCGTCCTGATGGCTCCTGATCCTGCCGGAGCGATGCCTCATCCCCTCCGGACGCGGCGGCACGGCCATCGGACACGGCCGGCCGCGTGTCGGCGGGGCCGGGGAAAGATTCTTCGGAGGGGTGGATGCCGGCATCAGCCGGCCTGAAGTCCCGCTGCTCCTCCCGATCCACCGCTGCCGCGGGAGCCGGGCGGCGCCGCGCGGGTCTGCCCCAGACGGCTTCGGCCGTCTCCTCCTCGGTGGCCTGCCTGGAATAGCGGCAGGACGGGAAGCCAAGGCAGCCCCAGAACGCGCCCCTGAAGCCAACGCGCATGACCAGCTGCTGGCCGCAGACAGGGCAGAGATATTCCAGAGGCCAGAACTCCTCCATGTCGCAGCGCGGCGTGGGCGGCGTCATGTTGAGCTCCTCCAGACTGGGCACGGGCTCCATCCGCCCAAGCCGTTCGTGAGCGCGGGAACGCGGGGGCTCCGGCCTCTCCGGCCCGGGCCATCCGCTTCGCCCGCGGGGCTCTGCCTGCCATTCGTACGGCTCCGCGGCTGGGCCGCGCTGCGAGGATCCGCGGACAGCTTCCAAGTCCGGACCGCACTCCGCACCCTGACCGGAAGAGCGGGACGGCGTGCCGGCCATGTCCCTGGCACTGGCCGTGAACGTGCACTGCGGCCAGCCCGAGCAGCCCCAGAAGGGGCCGTTGCGTCCGTTGCGGAGCACCACTTCCCGCCCGCAGCGCGGGCAGAGACATTCCTCGGGCAGACTGTCGGGCGCGTGAGCAGCGGTCCGATCCGAGGCCGCATCCGGGACCTGGTCCCGGACCTGATCCGGGTTCCGGTCCCGGCTCTGCTCAGTTGTCCGATCAGGGGTCTGCACCGGAATCTCTTTCGGGGCCATCTCAGGCTGCTCCTCCCGCTCGGAGCGGAGGTCCTGGTCCGGCTGACTGTCACGGCCGGCAGGGGCAGTCCGGTCAGTCTGCCCAATTTGACCAGCCTGTTCAGCCTGCTCACTGCTCCCGGGCTCACAGTCCGAAACGGCCTCTTCAGCCTCTTCAGGCTGTCCGGCCTCTTCGGACGGCACGGCCTCTTCAGCCCTTTCAGGCTGTCCGGCCTCTTCGG
>JAUNSE010000241.1 GCA_030539415.1 Desulfovibrionaceae bacterium | reverse complement strand
CTCTCCATGGCCGTTCTGGCCATGAGGGCGTGGGCCAGGGCATTGTCGTCCAGGCAGCAGATTTCCAGTATCTCCCTGGCCTCTTCGGTCTCGGCCCGGTCGGCCGCCGGATCGTTCAGCCACAGGCGCGCCAGCTGGCAGCCGCCCTCGGCCGAACCGGCCTGCCAGGCGCCTTTGAGCCAGCGGGCGGCCTCATGGCGGTCGCGCTCGAGCAGGCGCCCCTCGGCGTGCATGACGCCGGCCAGGGTCATGGCCGGCACATGGCCGCCTTCGGCGTATTCCAAAAGCAGCGCCAGCGCCTCGTCCAGGGCCTCGGCGGGCATGGTGCCGGGCACCTTGGCCAGGCCCAGGTTCAGCAGGGTCTCGAGCGGCTTCCAGCTGCCGCTGCGGGCGAAGTCCAGCAGCTGCTCGGCCAGCATGCGGCACGACTCCTCGGGCAGGTGCACGGCGCTGTTCAGAAAGAGCGAGCCCATCTCCACGCAGCACTCGCACGAGCCGGCCATGGCGCCGCGCCCCAGCCACTCCCAGGAGCGGTTGAAGGCGTCCTCGCCGGTTTCGGTCAGGCAGTCCGCGGCCATGTGCCAGCAGGCCGGCGGAAAGCCCCGGTCGGCGGCATAGGTCATGAGCGCCAGGCCCGCGTCCCTGGCCTCGGGATGCTCGCGGTCGAGCTGCATGGCCGCGAAGACATAGGAGGCCAGCACGGAGCCGCCCTCCTGCAGGCGCAGAAGCTCCTCCAGCGCCTCGTCCTCGGCCCCGCCGTCCCCCAGCTGATCCATGCGGCGGGCGGCCTCGGCCTCCATGGCGTCGTCCGGATGCTGCTCCACCCACAGGCGCACGGCCTCGTCCATGGTGGGCATGTCGCCGCTCAGCACATGGCGTCCGGCCGCGCCGCCGCGGACTTCCGAGCCGGCGGCGCGCAGTGAAAGGTCTTTTGCCTCGTCCTCGATCTTGGTCATGACGTCACGCATATATGTTCTCCTGTCTCAATGTGCGGATATGGGCATCCTGGCGGGCCCGGTCCGTTAGAGACGGATCAGGCGGACCCGGAAAGGTGCTGTATAGACGATTGGACGGGAGATACAAGACAAAGTGTACTGTTACACTCTGTTTTTATTAAGAAATTTCCGAAAGTGCGATGTTCCGGGAAGGAATGACCGGGCTGCCCAGCCGCTCGCACAGGGAGAGGCAGTACGCCTGCAGCTCGGCGCAGCTGCGCCGCGGGGTGAGGGCGGCGTTGTGGGCCGCGCTCTCGGCCAGGAAGGGGCCGGTCTCGAAGTCGGTCATCTCCGCGAAGGCGTCGGCCAGGTAGGCGGCTATGCCGGCGTTGAGGGAGGTCATGGCCGCGCGCAGGGCGTCGGAGACAAGCCAGCTGCCGTGATCGCACAGCTGCCCCGCGTACTCGCGGTCGTCGTTGTGGGTGGGATTGCCCTCCATGTCGCGGCAGGTGCCCATGCGCAGGCCGGCCAGGGCCCTGGCCAGCATGTCGCGCCGATCCAGGCACCACTGCACCCAGACGGCCGTGTCCTGGCCCGCGAGAGGATTGTCCATGGGCAGGGAGCCGCCGAAGTAGCCCGTGCGGTCCAGGGCGAGGTACATGACCGAGCGCGGATCGTGCCGCTCCCAGCCGGCGGCAAGCCACTCGGCGCCCTTTTCCAGATCCTTCGGCACAGTGTAGAGGCCGTGCAGCCAGATGCCGGCAAGCATGCCGCAGGCGCGCCCCGTGCCCGCCCGGGCGGCCTCGGCGAGCAGGGCAAGGCCCGCTTCGGCGTCCGGCGCGCGCCCGTCCATGCCGGAGAGGCGCAGCAGGCCCTTCTGCACGGGCAGAAGCTTCCAGTCCGCGAGGCAGGGATCCATGACCAGGGAGAGGCAGCGCTCGCGCTCGGCGCGGCCCCGGGCGTTCACCAGCAGGCCCACGGCGTGGCGCGCGAAGGGCTCCTGCAGGCCGAGCCGCGCGGCCCGGCGCAGCAGGCTCTCGACCCTGACCCGGTCTTCGGCGGACAGGGGCTGCCCGGCCGCCTCGGCCGCGATCATGCGGGCCTTGAGGGCGTGGGCCCGGGCGCAGTCGCCGGCGCACATGTCGGCTATGGCGCCAAGGCAGAGCTCCTTCATCTTGGGCGGGGTTCTTCTGCCGGCCCAGTGCATCTCCACCAGCTCGCAGCCGGCGTCCGTGCCGCCCTTTTCCCAGGCGCGCCCCAGCCAGTCCTCGGCGTGCTCGGCGACGCGGTGCACCAGATGCCCGTCGCGGCAGAGGCTCCCCAGCAGGGTCATGGCCTCCACATGGCCGGCAGAGGCGGCCTCCTCCAGCAGGGCCACGGCGCGGCCGGTGACGCGCTCCGGCACGGTGCCGGGACGCTTTTCCAGGCTCAGCGCAATCAGGCGCCTGACCGCCCGCCAGCTTCCCTCCTCGGCCCTGGCCAGCAGCGCGCCGCACAGCTCGCGCGCCGCCCCGTCGGACAGCAGAAGGTGGTTTTCCAGATAGAGATCGGCTTGCTCAAGGTCGCTCATGATGCAGCTCCGGTGGAGGGTTGGGGGAGCCGGAAGACGCGCTGTCCGCGCCGTCCTGCCGCGGGAATGTTGACCTGTTTCATTTTTCTGGTCAATATGCGATCATGGAGCGATCCGGCCTCCGCGCGGGGACGAAGCCTTCGGAGAGCGCCTGTGCCCGCGCCGGCAAAACGGGATGATCTTCCTGAATTGTCTCGCAATGACAGTATCTTGCCGTAAGAGACAGAAAAAAGGACCGCCCGGAAAATGCTTCCGGGCGGCCCATTTTGATGATGCGGAAAAAATTCACAATCTTTTCCCGGCCCGGGGAGGACGTCAGCGGACGTCGTACTCCCTGACGACGGCAGCCGGCTTGGCGAGCGCGCGGGCCATGACTGCGCGCACCTCGCCGAGGGGGAGGGGCTTTGCGCCGAATGGGAGCAGGCCGTTGGAGAAGCCCTCGGCCAGATGCCGCGCCCGCACTCTGTCCGGCATTTCGGCAAAGGCGCGGGCGACAAGCTGCAGCACGGCCATGTCCGCGAACCTCAGGGCCTCGCCCCACAGCATTTCCGTCTCGTAGCCCACGTGGTTCAGCTTTTCCTTCAGGAATTCGTCGTCCGTCTCCCCGTCATCCGCTTCCCCTGCACCGATGGCGCTGCTCATGCCGATCGGGAAGATCGAATCCGCAAGCTCCGCGGCCCTGTCCGGCCACAGGCTGCGGAAGACCGTGAAAAGCGGATCCGTCCGCTCCGGATCGGAGGTCAGCCTTGTGCGGGCCTCCCACCAGGGCATGGGGCTGAGCGCCCGGCACTCCTCCCCGAAGAGGCCGAGGGTCGCGAAGGCCAGCAGGGAGGCCGCGCGACCCGAGCCGCCGCTCATGGCCTTCGCCGCGAGCGCAAGGCCCCGCCGCATGTCCGGCCCGATCCCGAAGAGCCCCTGCGTGAGGATGTCGGCAAGACGGGCCATGGCGGTCAGGGAGCCGTTCGCGGCCGCCTTCTCCAGCATGGCCAGGCCCCCGGGCACGTCGGCCGCCTCTCCGTCCAGGCCGCACATGCGGAAGGGGGCGTACTCGGCCGCGAACTCGTCGAGCCCGCAGGCCGCGCCGTGGCGGAGCAGGGCCATGCCGTCCTCCTTCGACACGTTCCAGTGAAAGTCGGTGAAGCCCCGGGCGAGCCGCACGGCAATGTCCAGATTGTTCTCGCACCAGCCGAGCTCCGCGGCCCTGCGCATCCAGGCGAAGCACTGCTCCTTGTCCTCCCTGGACAGCGTCATCTTGTAGGTAACGATGGCGTACTGATCGCAGCCGCGGGGCGAGTCCTGCTCGGCCAGCCGGCGCAGCTGCTCGACGACCCGGTCCGGGAAGGGGCCGAGGCCCGTCGTGTAGGCGCGGCTGGTCTCGATGCGCAGCACCCCGAGCTCGGCGCCGGCATCCATGTCGCCGGCCTTCCAGGCCTTCTCGAGCCAGGTCGAGGCCAGCTTCCGGGCCGGCGACCGCGACGGGTTCCTGCCTCCGACCCGCTTTCTCCAGAAGGTGCCCAGCCCGTGCATGGCCCCGACGCAGCCGTCCTCGGCCATGGTCTCCATGAGACTCACCTCCGCCGGACGGAAGATCAGGCTC
>JAUNSE010000240.1 GCA_030539415.1 Desulfovibrionaceae bacterium | reverse complement strand
CTTCGCCGTCTGGCAGGCGGACAGGACGGGGCGCGCACGCATCAAGCAGCCCCTCGTAGGCGCCGGACTGCTGCCAGGCGAGCAGCTCCCTGCCGCGCATGATGAGCCAGGGATGATTGTCGGAGAGGATGGTGGCGTACTTGACGAACTTGTGCATGCCCGAGCTGTCCAGGGCGTCGAAGGCCTCGGCCTGGGCGATGAAGGCGTCCACCCGGCTTTCGCAGTCCCTGTAGTATCTGGCCGGCAGGCCGCTCAGTTTCATGAAGACGGTCATCACCGCGCGGATGTTCTGGCAGCAGAGAAAGCCCGCCCGGTCGGCCGTGAATTCCGACATGCGCTCCCAGTTGAGGAGGGCGAGCTTCAGGCCCGCGCTCAGGATGTTGCTCAGGCCGAGCGTCGCCGTGCCGGCCACCGAGGAGATGATGGGCAGGGCTCGCCCATCATGTGGTAGAGCATGTGGTGGCTCTTGATGTGCCCGAGCTCGTGTCCGATGAGGAAGAGCAGCTCGTCGCGGGAGAGCACCGAGGCGCCCACGGAATCCAGCACGATGAGCGGCGCGACCTCGCCGATAGTGAAGCCGTTGATGAAGCCCTGCTGCAGGTACAGGTCCGGGACTTTGTCAATCTGCAGGATTTCGCAGGCCTCCAGCAGGATGGCGTGCAGCTCCGGCATCATCTGCGGGGTGACGCGGATGTTGCTGCCCGTGTAGTTCACGCGCAGAAAGGGCTCGATGCCGTATTCCGAAATCTTGCGCGCCACAAGGTCGATGCCGCGCGTCTTCTTGAGGATGCCCAGATACTGCCTGTCCAGCTCGTGCTCGTAGGAGGCCGGATCCAGACTGCGCAGGATCCGCTTCCTCCCGCTCAGGCAGGCGTGGGCTCTGTCCGCGAAGGCGGCCAGGGGCCCGGGGATGTCTATGAAGAAGTCCTCGAAGGTGCGGGCCTTGAGCGCATCGGCGCTGACGCCGGCGGCCAGGGCGTCAAGATATGTGCGGCCGATGTTCAGCTCCTCGCCAGCGACGCGCCGGATGAGCTCGCCGCACTCCCCGCTCCCGCCCGCTATCTTCGTGTAGGCCAGGGCGTAGATCAGGAAGACTTCCTTCTGCGCGTCCGGCACGCCGTCCAGGCAGGCGGGAGTCATGCCGCAGAGCTCAAGGGCCTTCCTGTCCTTGGGGGAGAAGGCGCCGAGTATGTCGGAGAACATCCCCTCCCCCTAGAACTGCCCGTGGCCGAAATGATAGTCGATGTGATCCGGAATGCCGTCGCCGTCCATGTCCGGAATATTCGCTCCGGGGCCGGTATAGCCCTTGAAGAGGGGCACAGGGCCTCCTGCCGTGTTGTAGAAGCCCATGCCGCCGGCGGGAGCGTCCCCGCCCTGCTGCTGCATCATGGCCGCCTCGGCAGCGGCGTCGGGAGCGTTGTTCGCGGTCCTGTCCGCGGCCTGCTCCCTCTCCTGCGCGGCCTTTTCGCCCTTCTTCATCGCTTCGAAAATATTCATGTTTTTTCTCCCTGTGCGGCGCCGGGCAGGGCGGCCCGCCTGCGCCGCGTCCGCAATGTCGTTGCAATGCCGTTGTAATGCCGTTTTCTTCAGTTGGCCGGCCCGGAAGCCTTGCCGCCTGTCCGTGCTGACTGTCCGTGCCCGCTAGCGGACCTTCGCGCCGCAGGCGGTGCAGAATCTGCCCCCCTCCCTGAGCTTCGCCCCGCACTGCGAGCAGAAGCGGGGCGGCGGAAGGGCCTCTTCCTCTTCCGCATGTGCTCCGGCGGTCCGGGTGAGCGGCTGCTGTGCCGGCTGCCCGGGCTTGGGCGGCCAGGGGATGCTGTCGACCCGGCTTTCGTTCCAGGACTGGGCCGTCCGAGCCGCCTGGGCGGGCTGACTGTCTTCCCAGGCCTGGATTCTCTGAGCCGCCTGAGCGTTCTGGGGGGCATTCCAGGCCTGAGCAGTCTGGGCAGTCTGATGCTCGCTCCAGGCCTGAGGCGTCGGGATGGTCTGAGCGTCGTTCCAAGTCTGAGCTGTCTGAGCGGTCTGGGGCCCGTTCCAGGCCTGGGCTCTCTGAACCGCCTGAGCGGTCTGGGGTTCGCTCCAGGCCTGAGCAGTCTGGGCGGCCTGGGGCCCGTTCCAGGCCTGAGCTGTCTGGGCTGTAGCGATAGTCTGGGTGCCGCTCCAGGACGATTCTGCCTGATGAGGCAGAGCGTCCGGTACGGCCGGCTGATCGGGCTGCAGAGACAGGCCGCTGCCGGACGGCAGAGAGGCGTTTGCGGTCTGCGGCGTCCCGGCGGTGAGCGCCCCGGCGGGCGCGGCATGCTGGCTGGCGGCGGCAGGCATTCTGGCCGCCGGCGGGATGCCCCTGGTCCGGGGCACGGGAGCGGTTCCTCTGGCGGAGCCGCCGCCGAAGGCCTTGCCGATGGCGTACAGGACAAGGACCGCGAAGGCCAGGAAGACAAGGAAGCGCACTGGCTGACTCCCGGGGGCATGGCCCCTTCGGATTCCATGGAATGGATATGGAATGGACGCGGAATGAATATGGCTGGCGGGTTTCTGGGGACAGACGGCTGCGCGGGCGGCCGATGACGGCTCTCCGGTGCCTGGCGCTGACATGTGGTCAGGCCCGGCATGGATGCCGGGAAAAAGACGGCGGACGCGCGCCCGGGGTCTGAAAGGGCGTGCCCGTCTGTCTTTCGCGCCGGAAAGTCTAGACAATTTTCACGGCCGGATCAAATGCCTGCGCGGTCCCTTTGTCCGTCCTGTCCGCCCGCTCCCTCTGTCCGGCCAGGTTTTTTTGCTGACAGCGGGCGCAAGGCGCCGGTCACTGCGGACGGATTTCCCGGCCCTCTGGACACTGCGCGTCCGAGCGCAGGATGCGGCCGTTCTCGATCACGAAGAAGGCGTGCTGGGGGATTTCCGGAAAGCTCGAGTGCTCCCCCGGCCACATGGCCAGCATGATGGAGAAGAGGGTGCCGAAGTGCCCCACAATCAGGGCCTCGTCCGGGAGTCTTGCCACGCATTCGAGCACGCGCTCCTGCATGTGCTGGAGGGGCTCCCCGCCGTCCGCCGTGAAGGTGCGCATGCTGGCGAACTGCTTCTCCACCGAGCCTGGAAAGCGGCGGCGTATCTCGTCTATGGGCAGGCCCTCCCAGTGGCCGTACTGCTGCTCCATGAGCCCGGGCTCGAGCCGTATCTCCGCGGGGGCAGGCACCTTCGCGTTCTGGCCTTCGCCAAGGTCCGCCAGCACGATTTCCGCCGTCTCGCGCGCCCTGGCAAGGGGAGAGACCGCGGCCATGGAGAAGGCCGGCGCGAGATCGCGCGTGGCAAACCATCCCCGCACGAGTGCGGCGTACTCCCTGGCCTGGGCGCGGCCCGTGTCGTTCAGGGGAATGTCGGTCTGGCCCTGGAAGAGGCGGCGGGCGTTCCATTCGGTCTGGCCGTGGCGCAGGAAGTAGAGGCGGCCTGATCTCGGCGGCATGACGAGGGGGCTTGGCATGGCGGAAAACTCCGGACTGAGGGGAGGAGCGCGGCGCGCTCCGGGCGAGGAAAAGGCCCCTCCCTGTCCATAACCGGGAAGGGCCTTCGAAAAGTCTTGTACGGCAGGCCTTGTGTCCGCGCGGCGTCTAGAAGGTGACGCCTTCGGGCATCTTGTGCAGAAGCTTGCCCGTGGCGTTGTGGGGCAGGTCCTCAAGGAAGCGGTAGAGGCGCGGGCGCTTGTAGGGCGAGAGCATGGGGTGCTCGAGGCAGAACTGCTTCATCTCCTGCTCGGTGAGGCTCGGATCGGCCTTCTTGATCAGGGCGACCACCACCTTGCCGCGCTTGGGATCGGCAATGCCCAGCACCAGGCTCTCGGCCACCTTGGGATGCTCGTTCAGGATGGCCTCCACCTGGGTGGGGTAGATGTTCTCGCCGGCCGAGACAATCATGTCGTCCTTGCGGCCGATGATGCGCACATAGCCCTTGTCGTCCCAGGACGCCAGATCGCCCGTGTACATCCAGCCGTTGTGGAACTTCTTCTCCGTGAGCTCGGGGGCGTTGCAGTAGGAGCAGGTGGACTTGGGCGTGCCGCAGATGACGATCTCGCCCACGGTCTTCCCGTCCATGGGCACCATCTCCTCGTCCG
>JAUNSE010000239.1 GCA_030539415.1 Desulfovibrionaceae bacterium | reverse complement strand
CTTAAGGACGGAAGCCTCTACAACCACATCGACGGCGGCCACAGCCACTTTCCGCTGGGCCGCCGCAAGGTGGGCGTCATCGCCTCCAGCGGCGCGCCCTTCCATGTGCGCGACGTGCGCCCGGACATGGACTGGCTCTCCGACCCGCAGTGGATACGGGACGAGGAGATACACAGCTTCGTCGGCCAGCCCATCATCCACAAGAAGGAGGTGCTGGGCGTCTTCTCGGTCTTCAGCCGCGGCCGCCACGGCCAGTATGTGGTGGAGCGCATGCGCATGGTCGCCGACTATCTGGCCGTGGTCATCGCCAACACCCGGGCCTTCGAGGATCTGGAGAAGCTGAAGCGCCGCCTGGAGATCGAGAACGACTACCTGCGCCAGAGCCTGTCCGTGCAGCAGTGCCTGCCCGGCCTTGTGGGCCGCAGCCCGGCGCTCGAGTACATACGCGAGCAGATCATGCAGGTGGCCCGCACCGACGCCGTCGTGCTCATCACCGGCGAGTCCGGAACGGGCAAGGAGCTCGTGGCCGAGGAGGTGCACCGCCAGAGCGGCGTGGCCGACGGCCCGCTCATCAAGGTGAACTGCCCCTCCATCCCGGCCGAGCTTTTCGAAAGCGAGTTCTTCGGCCACGCCAGAGGCGCCTTCACCGGCGCCGTGGCCAGCCGCATGGGCTATTTCGAGGCGGCCAACAACGGCACGCTCTTCCTGGACGAGATAGGCGAGCTCCCCCTGCAGCTGCAGAGCAAGCTTCTGCGCGTCCTTCAGGAGCACGAGTACCACCGCGTGGGCGAGGACCGATCGCGCACCCTGCGCACCCGCGTGGTGGCGGCCACCAACAGGAATCTGGCCCGCATGGTGCGCGAGGGCCGCTTCAGGCAGGACCTCTACTACCGCCTCAACGTCTTTCCCATCGAGACGCCGCCCCTGCGCGCCCGGCGCGAGGACATCCCGCTGCTGGCGAGCTTCTTCCTGGAGCGCTGCGCGAGGGATCTGCAGCGGCCGGGCCTCGAGCTGACAAAGGCCCAGATGGACTGCCTGCAGAAGTACGACTGGCCGGGCAACATCCGCGAGCTGCAGAACGTCATCCGCAGGGGCGCCATCATGGGCCGCGGCCGCAGCGTCAATCTGGACTTCATGCGCCGCCAGCTGGACGAGCAGGAGCTGTACGAGACGGCCCGGACGGACCGCGCCCCGGCTCCGGGCTATCCGCAGTCCCCGGCGTATGCGCCGGCGCCGGACTATGCCGGCCCGGCGGGCTTCGGAGCCGCGCCCGTACGCATGCCCGACCGCATGCCTGAGCGGGAGCCAGCGCCGGCCGCGGACAGAATGCCGGCACAGGCGGGCGCCCCGGAGGGCAGAAGGCGCATACTCACCGAAAAGGAGATGCGCGAGTTCGAGAAGGAGAATCTGGTCCAGGCCCTGACAGCCTCCAACGGCCGGATCTACGGCGACAGGGGCGCCGCGGCCATGCTGGGCATCAAGCCGACCACCCTTGTCTCGCGCATAGCCAAGCTCGGCCTGGGCAGGGATCAGCGTGACTCCTGAGCCCGGCCGAAAAGATGGAAACTTTCCCAGGGCCCCGGCCGGCAGCCTCCGAGACTGCCGGCCGGGGCTTCTTCTGGCCTGTGCCGCCCCGATGGTCGTCACGGATCCGCCTGCCCCGCGTGTCACCATATATATTGTCCGGACGAAGCCGGGGGACTGACCGTTTTTTTCTGCCGGGAACGCTCCCGCCGGAGCCTCCCGCCCCTCCCGCGGAGCCGCCGCGGGAAAAATTTTTACGCGCCCGGAAAAAACTTTTCAGCACTGCACTGCACACTCCAACGGGCCGCAGGCAGGCGGATCCGGCAGTTTTGCCTTCTCCGGACAGCCTCGCGGAAGGCAAATGCCGAAAAAAAATTTGCAAAATGGGTCTGGACATTTTCCCAGTCGATCTCACTTTCTCTTTCAGAGGCAGGTGCCGCTTCGAGCCGTTTCGTCTGCATGCAAGACCGGACTTCTCCGGTCGGACAGACACCGGCCGATGCCGGCATTGAAACAGTTGCCTTTTGAACATTTCACAACGATTGGGTGATCCGCACTGATACGGCTGCCCGGCGGCTCGCGAAAACAGACTGTTTTCCTGAAGCCTGCCGGCCATGCGGACACCGGACTCGGGGACTCCCGCGGCCGCGGATACCGGCGGAGAGCCGGCTCCGTCCGTCCTGACAAACAACAGGCGGAGGAGACGCGCGTGCGCGGGGAGATGAATGGCGATCGGTCCTGCGGCCGGCGGCGCCGACGGAACAGACAGGAGAAGACAGCCTGCTGTCCCACGCGGTGCACGCGGCCGGAACGGCCCGCGCCTTCCCCGAGAGCAGCCCCTCTCACATAAAGAGAGGATTCGGACGCGCTCCGAATCCGCCGGGCCAGACCCGGCACATCAAGGAGTATCCATGGAAGAAAACAACATGGACAGAACCCTTTTCTCCGGCGCCGACGGCGCCGGACGCGCGCTGCCCGGGCAGGACGGGCCCTGCCCGGTGAAGACCGACAGCTGCGCGGCATTCATGCTCAACGGACGCGGCTGCAGCGAGAAGGACTGCCGCTTCTTCTCCAGCAACTGGGTGGATGAGTTCTCGTACGAAGGCAGCCGCTACGGGATCGAGAACATCGTCAGGGATGGCTGCTTCATCCCGAAGAAGCGCCTCTCAGACATGCTGGACACCCTGCGCGAGCGCAAGAACCTGCTCCTGCGGGGTCCCCGCGGCTGCGGCAAGACCTGGCTCGCGATGCGCCTTGGCCACGCCCTGACCAGGAGCCGGGACAGCTATGCCGTGCGCGCCGTGCGCTTCCGCCCCGGCATGACCGCCGACACCTTTGTGCGCGGCCTGCGCAGGCCCGACCCCGAGTGGTCGTCCCACATCGAGGACGGTCCCTTTGTGCAAGCCATTGACCGGGCCCGCGAATACTGCGAGCTGGACTACGTGCTGATCCTTGAAGACATTCACTGCGATCCTGCCGGCATCCTGGGCGAGGCGCTGCCCCTGCTGGATGCAGACTGCCGCTACGACGTGGCTTTACTCCGGGAGGAGCACGAGAGGCAGTTTCCGAACGACTGCTCCTGGCGCCTCCGCATCCCCGACAACCTCCATGTGATCGGCACCATGCCTCCCGGCGAGCCCGATCCCGCCCTGCTCAGGTCCTTCGCCGTCTTTGACATTGCGTCCGATCTCGGCACTGCCTGGCAGGAGTGGATGCTGCGGCAGGGCTTCCCGCTGAACACGATTTTCGAGATCAGGAACCGCTTCACCGCCCTCAATGATCTGATCCGCCAGGATCCCGCTCTGGGGCCGCAGCGCGTGCTGGGCCACGGCTTTGTGACGGCCCCCCTGTGCGCCGACGGGAACATGGAGTGGTACCGCGGCGCGGTGGAACGCAGCATCGCGCCCGTGCTTGCCGAATACTGGCCCGACAGCCCGGACAGGGTCCGCGAACTCTGCGGAGACCTGCTGCGCGGGCTCGTGACCGAGCGCGCCGAAAACCCGCCGGCGCTCCCCGAGGCAGGCGGGGATGACTCCGCCGGCGCGGACGACGTCCCGGCGACGACGCCGGAATCCGCCCGCTTCACGGAGGTCGAGCTCCCGACGGACTTCTCCTCCTTCTGGAACCGCCCCCAGCAGTTCGCTGTTCCGGGTCCGCAGCAGGAGCCGGGGCTCGGCTACACGGAAGCTCTCCGGAAGGGCGGCGAGCTGTTCGTCGACCTGTACCGGGATGAGGTGGAGCGCCGCATCGCGCCCGCGCTTGCGGAACGCTGGCCTGACAGAATGGACTGGGTCCGCGGGTTCTGCGAGTACCTGGTGCGCGAGTACGCGCTCGCCACAAAGCTCGCCGGCCATGGCAGCGGCGCCCCGTGGAGCATCGCGACAATGATTTCGGAATCCGCCTGGGCCGCGGTCAGGACGCGACTCATCACGTACACCGAGGTGCGCATGTGCCTGCGGGCGCTCCTCATCCCGGTCCTTGAAAACGCCGGCGGCCGCATCGACGGCGAATACGGAGCGGCGGAGATGCTCGGCATCGAGCCTTCCGTCCTCTCTGCGCTAATCGAGCAGCTCGGCATCAA
>JAUNSE010000238.1 GCA_030539415.1 Desulfovibrionaceae bacterium | reverse complement strand
AACCCAGGGTGACGGACATCGTGCCTGCCGGCTGCACGGAGCGCGAGCTTCTGGAATACGCCGCAGCCCTCGAGAGCCGCAGCGAGCATCCCCTGGCCCGCGCCGTGGCCGAGCGCGCGAAGGCGGACAGCCTGCCCGCCCCGGCCGCCGTGGAGGACTTCCATGCCCTGCCCGGCAACGGCCTGGAAGGCAAGCTTGACGGAGAGGCCCTCTTTGGCGGAAATATGGCCTTTGTGGAAGGCCGCGTGTCCGTTCCGCAGGACGTGAAAGCCCGGGCCGCAGACCTTGCCGAACAGGGCAAGACCCCGCTCTTCTTCGCGAAGGGCAAAACGTTCCTGGGCATCATCGCCGTGGCGGATGTCATCAAGGAGGACAGCCCGCAGGCCATCCGCGAGCTGCAGGGCATGGGCATACGCGTGGTCATGCTCACCGGCGACAACGAGCGCACGGCGAAGGCCATCGGCCGCCAGGCCGGCGTGGACGAGGTCGTGGCGGGCGTGCTGCCCGACGGCAAGGAGCGGGTCATCCGCGAGCTTGCCAAGCAGGGCAGCGTCACCATGGTCGGCGACGGCATCAACGATGCCCCGGCCCTGACCAGAGCCGACACCGGCATGGCCCTGGGCGCCGGCACGGACATCGCCATGGACGCCGCGGACGTGGTGCTCATGCGCTCGAGCCTGCTGGATGTCGCGGCGGCCATACGCCTCTCCCGCGCGACGCTGCGCAACATCCATCAGAATCTTTTCTGGGCCTTTTTCTACAATGTCATAGGCATTCCGCTCGCGGCCGGCGCCCTGGCCCACTGGGGCCTGACCTTCAGCCCCATGTTCGGCGCGGCGGCCATGAGCCTCTCCAGCTTCTGCGTTGTCTCCAACGCGCTGCGCCTCAACTTCTTCAACATCCATGATGCGGGCCGCGACCGCAAGCGCGTATCGCAAGGCCCCGCACCCAAGCAGGACTCCAAGGAGGAGAAACCCATGATCAAGACTGTCGGCATCAAGGGCATGATGTGCCCCCATTGTGAAAAGCACATGAAGGAAGCCTTCGAGAAAATCGACGGCGTCGTCTCCGCCACTTGCGACCACAGCGCCTGCCAGGGCGTTGTGGAGATGACCCGCGACGTGTCCGAGGACGAGCTGAAGGCCGCCGTGGCCTCCGCCGGCTACGAGTACCTGGGCCTCAAGTAGGACCTTCCCGCACATTTTCTGAACGAGAGAAGCCGGACAGGGAAACCTGCCCGGCTTCTTCCTTGTCCCGGACCTGAGCGTCCCGGCGTCCCGGGACACCCTGACAAGATAGAGCTTTGTCCGTCATTTCAAGAAGGTCCGAAGGCCTTCCTGCCGGCCCTGCACGGGCTTTGACAGGGCCGCCGATTTTGTAGCAAGATGCTTCGATACCTGCGCAAAATCCGGCATTTGTTTTTTATCTTGATACATGAGGACAAGCCTATGGACAGAAGAACCTTTCTGGGCGCCGGCGCCGCCTTCGCGGCCGTCATGACGCTCTCCCCCACCCTGGAAGCTGCCCATGCCGCCGAGGCGGCGGACGGCAAGATTGTCGAGCTGCCCGCCGTGGACAAGGCCGGCGGCAAGCCCCTGATGGCCTGCATGAACGAGCGCCGCAGCAAGCATCAGCCCGGCAGGAAGGAAGTCAGCCCCGAGCACCTGGCCGGCATTCTCTGGTCCGCCTGCGGCGTCAACAACGACAAGGGCAAGCGCGTCATACCCACGGCCCGCAACAGGCAGCATATCGAGGTCTACGCCGTGCTCGCGGACGGCGTGTGGCTCTATCTGCCCGAAAAGCACGCCATCAAGCGCGTGCTCATGGGCGACAGGCGCTCCTCCTTCGACAATTCCGGCTGCATCCTGCTCTACATGGCCCCGTCCGACGACATCTTCGGTGCCATGCACGTGGGCTCCATGTACCAGGACGTGTGCCTGTACTGCGCCTCCGAGGGCCCGAGGAACTGCGTGAAGTATCAGAAGGCCGACGCCCTGGACGCCGAGCTGCCCCGCCAGCACGGCTGGAAAACCTTCATCACCCATTCCATCGCCGGATAGAATTTGCAAGAAGACATCGGCCGGTCAAAAGCCGGCCGCGCGAGACACGGGACGGAATCCGCTCATGCGGCGGAGGCTGTCCCGTCTTTGTTTTTTTGGCCAGGCCGCTCATCGGGCGTTGTCCGGTCTCCATGGCGGCGCCAGACACCCCGGCCCCGCTGCCCCTCCCCATGTTGCGTCCTGAAGCACGGCAGGGTACAAGGACCTTGAACACCACATCGAGACAACATATTTGGCTATCATTCCTGGTAAAATCGAACACACATGTCAGACACACGCGAATACCTCGAGGCGCTTCTCGCCCGCGGCGACCTGGTCCGCCAGATTACCGGGCACAAGATTCTGCAGGAGCAGCCGGCCCGTTACGCCGAAACCAGGCGCCCCCTCTCCAGGGTGCTGCAGGAGGTGCTCAAATCCCTGCACATCCCCGGCCTCTACACCCATCAGGCCGAGGCCGTGGACCGCATCCGCGCGGGCCAGGACGTGGTGGTGACCACCCCGACCGCCTCGGGCAAGACCCTGGTCTACAATCTGCCCTTTCTGGAAAAGCGTCTGCAGGACCCGGACGCCACGGCCATCTATCTCTTTCCGCTGAAGGCCCTGGCCCAGGACCAGAAGAAGGCCCTGGAGGGCCTGACCCTGCACTGGCCGGAGCATGCCAGGCCCCCCGTCGCCCTCTATGACGGCGACACGCCGGATCACGTGCGGGCAAAGATACGCAGGAACCCGCCGGCCGTGCTCATCACCAATCCGGAGATGCTCCATCTGGGCATCCTGCCCAATCACGAGCGCTGGACCACCTTCCTGGCCTCGCTCTCCATGATTGTGCTGGACGAGGCCCACATCTACCGCGGCGTCTTCGGCGCCCACATGGCCGGCGTGCTGCGCCGCCTGGATCGTCTGTGCGCCCGCTACAACGCCCATCCCGTGCACGTGCTCTGCACGGCCACCCTCGGCAATCCGGGGCAGCTCGGCCAGCTTCTGCTCGGTCTGGACAGGGAGCCGCCGGTGGTCTCGCAGTCCGGCGCGCCCAGGGGGCGGCGGCACATGATCTTCATGGAGCCGGAGAACAGCCCCTCCACGCTCGCCATACAGCTTCTGCGCAGCGCCCTCAAAAGGGAGCTCAGAACCATAGTCTACTGCCGCTCCAGGCGCATGACCGAGCTTGTGAGCATGTGGGTCTCGCAGCAGTCCCAGGCCATAGCGAGCCGCGTCTCGGCCTACCGGGCGGGCTATCTGCCCGAGGAGCGGCGCGAGATTGAGGCCCGCATGGCCTCGGGGGACCTTCTGGCCGTCATCAGCACCAGCGCCCTGGAGCTCGGCATCGACATCGGCGCCCTGGATGTCTGCATTCTGGTGGGCTATCCGGGCAGCATCATGGCCACGCTGCAGCGCGGCGGCCGCGTGGGCCGCAAGGGCCAGGAGTCCCTGGTCTTCCTGCTGGGCGGCGAGGACGCGCTCGACCAGTACTTTGTGCGCAATCCCGACGAGTTCTTCAACCGGCCGCCCGAATCGGCCATGCTCAATCCCGACAATCCGGTGATTCTGGCAAGGCATCTTGAGTGCGCTGCCGCGGAGTCCATGCTGCGCCACTCGGAGAAATGGACCGGCACGGCCCAGGCCAGGCAGACCATCGGCGACCTCGAGCGTCAGGGCCTGCTGCTCGAGTCCGCGGACGGGCAGGGCTGGCTTGCCGCCAGAAAGAAGCCGCAGCGCCAGGTCTCCCTGCGCGGCAGCGGCGAGAGCTATCAGATTGTGGACGGGGAGGGCACGGTCATAGGCTCGGTGGACGCCCATCAGGCCTTTCGCGAGACCCATCCGGGCGCCGTCTACCTGCATCACGGCAAGTCCTACACCATCAAGGAACTGGACATGGGCGCCCGCAAGGCGGTCGCCGTGCCCGAGCGGGTGCGCTGGCACACCAATGTGCGCACGAGCAAGACCACGGAAATCGTGGAGACCGTCTGCGAGGGCCAGGTGTACGGCATGAAGGTCTGCTTCGGGCGCCTGCGGGTCACCGAGCAGATCACGGGCTACGAGCGCCGCGACAACGGCACGCG
>JAUNSE010000237.1 GCA_030539415.1 Desulfovibrionaceae bacterium | reverse complement strand
GGCAATTCTGGCGGCAAAGACCACTCCCGCGCTGCCCAGAACATCGCCGGCCCGCAGGGTGAAGGGGACGGTCACCTCCTCGTTTTCACTGATGGTCAGAGAGTGCTCGGCGCTTCCTTCCACAAGCTCCAGCGCCGATTTGGGCGTGATGGTGAGCGTGACCGGAACGTCACGGCCGCTGCCGGCAACCGTGTTGGCGACAGTGACGGCGCAGGAGAAGACATCGCCGGGGGAGACGGCCAGGGGCAGGACTGGACGGACGAGCAGCGAGCCGCGCACGGCCACGGCGGCTTCGGCCGAGCCGGCAGCGAGCAGGCTGTCCGCGTCCGATGTGCCGACGGCCATGACGCGGATGCGTCCGGAAAGATACGAGGGGACGTGAATCGCGACTCTGGTTCCATCCGGACCGACATCGGCAAAGCCGAGCCACCAGGCGAAGGGCGGCTCTGTCCTGCGTCGGAAGGGATTGAGGAAACGTCCTCCGGTCATGGACATGCCACCGCCGAATGCGGGGAGTCTGCCGGCCAGACGCTGGCTGTCGGGCATGAGCAGATCAAAGGTCTGCCGCGTGACCACATCGAGGGCGCGTCCGCAGAGCAGATCCTTGAGCGGGTTCGGGCTGGCAAATCCTGTGAGGGACAGTATGCCCTCGTCCACGGCAAACAGCAGGACGCGGCCGGGCTTTCTGGAACGAAGCAGCACCTCCATGCTCCCGCCGGGCGCAACGGACTGGGGCGCCTCCAGCCTGAGTCCCATGTCGCGACGCCGGAGGCCGCATGAGAATGGCGCAGCGGCGTGAGCGACAGGCTTGAGATAGATTGCGTCCGAAGTCGCGGCGCGCGAGAAGAGCAGGTTCACATAGCCCTGCCCCTCGAAGTCGGCAGGCACGCGGATGTGCTGTTCGGATTCGCCCGCCTCGCAGCGGAACCAGACGCTTGAAACCACCTTCTCCCGCTCGATGGTGATGAGACCAGAGCCGGCAAAGGGGGCGGAAAAGCGCAGAACAATGTCCTCGCCCGGCTCGTAGCTGTCTCTGGCAAGGCGCAGGCGCAGGTTCCCGTCGGTCATGGAGTCCGAGGTGCCGTCGCCGGCAGGACGCAGATCCCGCCCGGCCACCGTGTACGGCACGCTGAGCAGCGTTTCTCCGCGGCTGCCGGTCACAGTGAGCACAAAGTCGCCTGCCTCCTGGGTGCGCAGGGCAATGTCGGCCCTCCCGTCGGCAAGCTCGATGCCGGCGCTGCGCAGCTTTCTGTCCAGCGGCGCCGTCTCGTAGCGGAATTCTCCCCTGCTGTCGCGCACAAGGGTGTTGATGTAGCGGCGGCTGGCAATGGTGCAGGTCAGCCCCTCAAGCGCCGCGGGCTCAAGCCGGCTGTTCAGGGCCGCTATGCGCAGACCGGCCTTTTCCCCCTGCGGTATGCTTTCCAGCGTGCCGGCCCTGCCTGTCGGGCGGTAGCCCATGATAACGGAGAGGGGCGAGAAGAGCGCCGGCACCTGGCGGGTGACGGCACGGCCTCCGGCAGCCTCGTAGCCTTCGACGCGCAGCGTGCCGAGGAAGGTGCCTGCCACGGAGGAGACAGGCAGAGAAACCTCCGCCCGGCCCTCGTCATCGGTGCTCGCCTGAGGCAGGCGAAGTTCGCGCGTTTCGCCGGCATCAAGCGAGGGATCGCAGAAGCTGTAGCCTTCATAGCCCGGAAAGGTCAGCCTGGCAGGACTCACCGTGAAGGACGGACGCAGGGTGTGCTGGCGGGCCGCCTCGCCGTAGAGCGTGCGCAGCGTCACGCGCGCCGCCGGCGCCGCGCCCTGCCCGGTCCGTATCCAGCCGCGCCGGACGGCAGGTGTCAGCTCGCAGGTCATTGACAGGGTGTCCGGTTCGAATTCCTCCACGCGCACGGAGCAGCTGCCTAGGACAGGTCCCTGCCCGTCGTCGCCGCGGATGCGCACATCAAGCCGGTAGGGGCCTGTCGAAGCGCCGGCCGGGGATTTCCACGACACCTCGGCCAGATCGGGGCGCCCCACAAGGGGTTGCCGCTGCAGCACGCGCCCGGCGGGATCGGTCAGAATGGTCTCCAGAGGCAGGCCGGCCGGCAGCGGCTTCCAGTCAAAGCGGCGCACCATGATGCCGAAATGCAGCATTTCGCCGGGCATGTAGAGATCGCGCTGGGAAAAAACCGAGGCAAGAAGACCGGCTTCGGTGCCGTGGCGGCCCCGCACGGAGAATTCGCCGTTGTCGAGGACGCGCGAACGATCCTTCAGGGAGAGCCAGGCAAGGTCCTGGGACGTTCCCTGGGTTCTGGCTATGACGGCCACGGGTTCGCGCTCGCCCTCCCTGTCCCCGGCAGCCGGCAGCACGGCCAGGCCTGAGGCGTTGCTCTCCGCTTCCGCAAGAACGGCACCGTTTCGCGCGAGCAGCTGCGTCTTCAGGCCCGATGCGGCCAGTCCCGTCGACAGGCTCTGGACAAAGACAAGACGCCGCCCGTCGGCCTCTTCCTTGACGATGAGGCCGATATTGGTGGCAAGGAGCATTCGGGAGGCCCTGACAACAGTTCTGCCGCCGCGCAGTCCCTCAAGTTCGAGATGCAGCAGTCCCGGGGCTCCCCTGAGCCCGGGAAGCAGATCGCGCAGGTCAAGGAGCGGAAAGACAGCCTGCCCCTCGGGGCCGGGCTGCAGGTCCAGACGGCCCGTGCCTGTTTCCGTCAGACTGTCGAGACTGTCGTCCGCGCGCCAGTCTTCGGAGGCCTGCGCGGAGAAGCCGCGGGTGGCGGCAAACATGGCCAGGAAGGGTGTCCGCACGCGGCGGGCCCGCCAGCGCAGGCTGTCCAGACCCGTGCAGTGCAGGGCTATGCGTCCGGAACCGCCCAGGGCAAGGATATTGCCCGGCTGAAGAAAGGAGAGTTCGGCAGCGGAATCCGGAGCTTTCAGAATGCGGATGACATCGGCTTTCAGTCCCGGGCCGCCGACAGAGGCAAGCTTTCCGGATATCAGCACCGCCGCGCACCGGCCGGCCCCGACAGGTACGGCCACGCGCACTCGGTCCGAAGGCTCGGTGCCTGAGACAAGTCTGGGTTCGAGCCGTCGGCCTGCTTCAAGGTCGCGCGGGGAAAGACCGGGCATGGCGGTCCAGTCGGTGGGGACGGCCGCTCCCGGTTCGGCCTTTTCAGGCAGTTCCACCACGGTCAGCGCGTCAAGCAGTGTCTTGGGATCGACGCGCAGCGTGGTCGAGAAGTCCAGCTCATGACGGATATTGAGGAGCTGGTCATGGCCGCGGACAAGAGAGATGCTTTTGAAGGAGAAAAGACCTGAGGTGCCGGGCATGCCGAAGGAATACGCCGGGCGCCCGGACGGTTCGCGCAGAACGCGCTCGCCGCTCCTGTTCAGGCTCCAGACGGGCAGGCCTCCCAGTGCCAGCGAGATGCGGCTGTCCTTTGCGGGCAGGCTGAGAACGCGGGCGCTGACGACCACGCTGTCGCCGCCGGCGCTCCAGGAATAGCGCGTTTCGCCCAGGCGAAGTCCGGAAGCGCTGTCTGAAGGAGCAAGGCGCACTCGTTCCTCCACTCTGGCCCTGTCCGCCGGCCAGATGAAGGTCAGCGCCAGCGAGACGCCGTGGGCCGCGGCAGGAGAAGGATCTATCCAGATGCGCTCCTCGCCCGGAGAGGCGGCCTGCGGCTGGGTCACATAGTCGACGACCGTCTGCGCGAGCCGCAGACGGGGAGGCAGGCGCATGCCGCCCACATCGATTCTGTAGCGGGTGTTCGGGGCCAGAGCGCCGTCCGGCGTGGACGGGGTGAAGCGCATGATGCCCGGGCTGAGCCAGCGCCATTCACCCGGTGTCCGCGGAGTCAGCTGGACGCCCGCGGCCCGCATGCCCTCGGAACCGGGCAGGGCCGCAGCGCACTCCTGCGGCCAGGCCCGTCCGTAGGCCCTGCGGCACTGCGCTTCGTCCATGACGAAGGAGACTGTGAGTCCGTCGCGCCATGAGGTCCGGGCCGGCTCATCGGTCACGAGCCGCTGATAGGATGGGCCTGCCGCGGCCGGACGCGGGGTCAGCAGCATGGCCGCGAGCAGCGCCGGCATGTGCGCGGCGGCCAGAAGGGGCAGCGGCGTTGCGGGTGAAGGTCGGGGG
>JAUNSE010000236.1 GCA_030539415.1 Desulfovibrionaceae bacterium | reverse complement strand
CCTCGGCCTGCTGCTTCACGTCAGGCATGTTGGCTTCCTTGACAACAGGAGGCTGGACCTCGCGCATGACAGGAGCCTGGGCCTCCTTGACCGCGGGAGTCTGAACAGCCTCCGCGGCCCGGGAAGCTGCTGCCGGCGCCTTTTTCTTCGGCGCGGCAGCGGCTTTGGGAGCCGCCTTCTTGCTTGTCTGGGACTTGGTGCGTTTCGTAGCCATGTCCTACTCCTTGGTATCGTCTGCGATGGCGTCCATCACAATCCTGCGGATGTCGATGCGGGCCGGGCAGTTGCTGATGCAGCGACCGCAGCCCATGCAGGAGAAGGCACCCCAGTTCTCAGGATAGGTCGCAAACTTGTGCGTGACGCGCTGGCGCATGCGCTCGCCCTTGGTGGCGCGCGGGTTGTGGCCGCTGGCCTCGCGGGTGAAGAGGGAGCTCATGCAGTTGTCCCAGCTGCGGATGCGCCGGCCGGGTCTGCCCATGCCGCTGCCCTCGTCGGTGACGTTGAAGCAGTAGCAGCTGGGGCAGAAGTAGGTGCACGCGCCGCAGGAGAGACAGCGGTCCGTCTCTCTGGCCCAGAATTCGGTATCCGTGAATCGGGCCAGGATCTTGTCCGGGGCCAGTGTCAGGTCCGGTTTGGGATCGAGGGTCTTCCACGCCGCCTTGCGCACATCCATCATGGTGCGCTCCCTTTCCTCGCTGCACTCGGAAAGGGGGGATGCGTCCAGCACGGCCTGTCCGCGCGGGGTGACGGCCTGAAGCACGTACCCGTCGTCAATCTGGGTCATGAGGATGTCGGAACCCTCCGGAGAAGAGGGGCCGGCGCCCACCCAGTGGCAGAAACAGGTGTTGCAGCCGCTGTTGCAGGTGAGGGTGATGACCGTGAGGCAGGCTCTGCGGGCCGCGTAGTACGGGTCCTTGTACAGGCCGTTGAGGTACGGGCGGTCCAGTGTGGCGTAGCCGCGGGCATCGCAGGAGCGCGCGCCGAAAACCACAGTGGGCCGGGCCTCGGGCGTGTCATCGAGACGAAGCAGGAACTTGTCCGGATGTTCGGGGTCCCTGGTCTTCTCGTAGGTGACCAGAGTTTCGCTCTGGGGCAGCACGGCCGACTTGGCGGGCACGGTGGCCTTGTCCAGGGTGAACTCCAGGCCTTCCTTCCATTCCTCGAAGACAATGGATTTCTTGACCGCGGGTTTGACCACGGGCACGAGCACGCGGTTCTCCCTGGCAAGAGAGGCGAGCAGGGCCGGGAGATCAGAGTATTGTGCGAATCTGTACATGCTCATCGTCTATATCTCCCTAGATCTCCCTCTGCTTGATGTTGTTCTCGTTGACGAGATAGCCAAGCAGCGGAGGTACGGTCTCGGCTTCCATGCCGCTCTTGTAGCCGTCGAAGACTTCGCTGACCGCGCGGGCGATCTGCTGGCGCATGGCCAGAATCGGGATGCCCACGGGACAGGCGCGCTGGCATTCGCCGCAGCCGGTGCAGCGGCCGGCGAGATGGGTGGCATGAATGTACTGGAAGAAGATCTTTTCGCGCGTGGTGCCTTCCTGGCTGATGAAATGCGGCTCGCGCGTTTCGGCGATGCAGTGATCGCGGCAGACGCACAGGGGACACGCATTGCGGCATGCGTAGCAGCGCAGGCAGCGCTCCATTTCGCCCTTCCAGAAGGAGAGGCGCTGGGAGAGCGTCATGGCGTCAAGCATGGCCAGTTCGGGCGGAGTCACAGGAGTGCCGGTGATGGCCGGCGCCTCGCCGAAGGAGGTGTCGGCTGTCCGTGCCAGAGGCATGGCGCAGTTGTAGCACTTGCCCTGGGCGCAGTCGGTGATGCAGATGCGGCGGGCCTTGCCGTCGGCCGTGATTGTCACGCCGGCTTCATCGTACTCCACGCTGTCGATCTTCGAATAGCGGCCGAGCTCCTGATCCACGCGGGCCATGTCGAAGGTGCCCTCGCAGGGCAGGGCGAAGATCACGATCTTGTCCCTGTCAATGAGCTTTTCCTGCAGCATCTCGACGATGGAGCGGGAGTCGCAGCCCTTCACGACCACGCCGATCTTCTTCACCTTGTCCACCGGCACGGCGCGTCCGATGAGGCCGTTCACGTATGTGGCCGGATTGCTGACATTGAAGGGGCCCCAGACCAGACGATCCACGTCCTCTTCCGTGCGCATGAAAAGCGGAATGGTGTGG
The DNA here is from genome assembly GCA_030539415.1 of Desulfovibrionaceae bacterium. Classification (GTDB taxonomy): domain Bacteria; phylum Desulfobacterota; class Desulfovibrionia; order Desulfovibrionales; family Desulfovibrionaceae; genus Desulfovibrio. Next base: position 1,935 of record JAUNSE010000236.1, on the reverse strand, counting down.
GCCGCGTCATAGCCCTGCTGCCAGCCTATGACCACGTCCAGTTCCGGCAGGGCGGCCTTGATGGCGCTTTTCAGCTCGTCAAGAGGAGCCTTGCGGCCTGTGCCCAGCGGACGCAGCGGCGTGAGGGCCATGTTGGCGATTTCCAGCAGGGGTTCGGCGTCCTCCAGCCTCGGGGCGGGGCCCAGCTTGTGGATGCGGGCGGTGAAGTTGGTCACCACCTGCTGCCAGCGGGCGCCTTCGGAGGCGGACACCCATGTGTACTCGAAGCGCTGCTCGTCAATGCCCAGCACGGGCAGGAAGCGCTTGAGGATCTCAAGGCGGCGGCGGGCGTAGAAGTTGCCGGCGGAATAGTGGCAGTCATTGGGATGACAGCCGGACACCAGCACGCCGTCTGCGCCGTTGAGCAGCGCCCTCAGAATGAAGAGGGGGTCGATACGGCCGGAACAGGGAACGCGGATGATGCGCAGATCCGTGGGCTGCGTGGCACGGGCCACGCCGGCCGTGTCGGCTCCGCCGTAGGAGCACCAGTTGCAGAGGAACGCGACGATCCTGAGCTCTTTGCCTTCTAGAACTGGCATAGTAAGTTCACCTCCGCGAGAATCTCATTGTCCGTGGCGTGCGAGAGCTGGATGGCACCCTGCGGGCACGTGGACGTGCAGATGCCGCAGCCCTGGCAGACGGTGTCTATGACCTTGGCCTTGAGCAGACCGCGGAAGGTCTCCTCCTTGATGGCGCCGAAGGGGCAGCAGCGTATGCACTTGCCGCAGGCGACGCACCGGGCGGGATTGACGTGCGCGATCTGCGGATCGTTTTCCAGCTTGTCGCGGGCAAAGAGCGAAAGCACCTTGGCCGCGGCCGCGGAGCCCTGGGCCACGGAACTGGGAATGTCCTTGGTGCCCTGGCAGACGCCGGCCAGGAAGACGCCGGCGGTGTTGGTTTCCACCGGACGCAGCTTGGGATGGCCTTCCACGAAGAAGCCGTACTGATCGTAGGAGATGCGCAGCTTTTCGGCCAGCCGGGAGGCACCGTGGCTGGCCTCGATGCCGACAGCCAGAACCACCAGATCGGCCGTGACCTCGACGCGCTTGCCGAGCAGGGTGTCCACGCCGCAGACCACATACTGGCCGTTGCCATCGGGATAGATTTTGGAAACACGGCCGCGGATGTACTCGGTGCCGTATTCCTCGATGGCTCTGCGGGTGAATTCGTCATACATCTTGCCCACGGCGCGGATGTCCATGTAGAAGACGTAGGACTGGGAATCCGGAATGTGGTCCTTGGTCAGAACCGCCTGCTTGGCCGTGTACATGCAGCAGAAGCCGGAGCACAGCGGCCTGCCCACGGACTTGTCGCGGGAGCCGACGCACTGGATGAAGACAACCTTCTTGGGTTCGCGGCCGTCGGAGGGACGCACGATATGGCCGCCCGTGGGGCCGGAGGCGTTGAGCAGACGCTCGTACTGCAGGGACGTGATGACATCGGGATAGCGGCCGGCGCCGTATTCGGAGTAGACCGTCCAGTCCATGAGGTCATAACCGGTGGCGGCAATGACGCTGCCCACCTTCTCGGTGATGATCTCGTCCTTCATCTCGTAGTCGATGGCCTTGACCGGGCAGACCTTGGCGCAGATGCCGCACTTTCCGGTGGTCAGCTTGCGGCAGTACTGCGGATTGATGGCCGCGCGCTTGGGAATGGCCTGCGGGAAGGGAATGTTGATGGCCGTGGTCAGGCCCACATTCTCGTTGAAGCGGTCGGGCACCTTCTTGCTGGGGCATTTCTCCGTACAGGTGCCGCAGCCGGTGCATTTGCTCCAGTCCACATAGGTGGTCTTGCGGCGGATGGTCACCTCGAAGTTGCCGACGTAGCCGGAGATGTTCTCGATTTCCGAACTGGCGTAAAGAGTGATGTTGGGATGCTGGGAGACATCCACCATCT
>JAUNSE010000235.1 GCA_030539415.1 Desulfovibrionaceae bacterium | reverse complement strand
GGCTCCCAGGCCCTTCAGGCGGGCCGCGGCGTGCATGCGCCGCAAATTGAAGAGGCCCGCGGCCCGGCAGAAGCTGCCGGAGCGCGGGCCCGTGTTCACTGGCGGAGGGGGAGGACTAGATGGTCACTTCCACGCCGGTCTCGTACTTGTAGTCGTCGATGATATAGGACACCTTGAAGGTGCCGGACAGGCCCTCGAAGCTCACCGGGAACTCCACGGCGCGGTCGTCGGCCTCCAGGAAGGTGCCGACGCACATGGCCAGGAAGGGACGCTTGGTGGTGGGCACAAAGTAGGCGTGGGTGGTCTCGCCCTCGAGCAGGAGCATGACCAGCTGGCCCTTCTCGAAGGTGCCCTTCATGACCAGACGGTCCACTTCCTGGGCGAGCTTGAGGTTGTACTTGTCGGGCACCATGCCGCCGGCCTCGACCTCGGGAATGGTGTCGAACTCCTCGGTCACGCCCAGGGTGCCCAGGCGCTCGCCCCTGCCGAAGGTCAGCACGTCTTCGGCGCAGTACAGGGGGAGCTTCTCGGCGCGGTAGTAGTTGCCGGGCACGCGCATCTCGTACATCTTCTGGTCGTCCTTCAGCTCCACGGTGATGGACTGCATGACCAGGTACTGCTCGTCGTCGCCGCGGAACTGCACCGGAGGCCTGTTGCAGGGCTCGCCCTTGAAGAAGCCGGTGCCGCCGGAGTGCACCATGTAGTGGCCCTCGCCGTAGTACTCGACATTGCAGATGTAGGTGGAGAAGAACTCGGCGCCGCGCTCCTTGCCGTACTGCCAGACCTGCTCGATCTCCATCTTCTCGGTGTCGATGCGGTAGCGCACGCCGCGGGAGAAGTTGTCCTTGGCGGGCACGTACTTCTCCTTGACCTTGGCGCGCCAGTGGCCGTTGTCGAAGCACATGATGTCGCCGTCGGGCAGGACCACGGCCGAGTGCTGCTCGTACTGCCAGTCAAACTTGGACAGATCGCCCACGGGCTTGAAGAAGTACTTCTGCATCTCTTCGGGCCAGCCCTCGGGATCGCCGATGATCCAGTTCAGTTTCCCGGTCTCGTAGTCGATGTTGATGACTGCGTCCTGATGGCGTCCGGAGAAGGTCAGGGTGTTGTTCTTCTTGTTGTACCAGACAGAGTTGTTGTGGAACCAGTCGTGCGTGTCCTGGGAGCCGGAGCCGCCCACGTTCTGGGGCATGCACTTCTGGTAGTCCCAGCTCTTCAGTATGGCGCCGGTTTTGCGGTCGACCAGAACGCACATGTCCTCCACAGTGCCGCGGGGCGGATTCTGGGTCAGGATGAGCAGGTTGCCGTCCTCCATCTCCATCTGATCGTGATGGTAGCCGCCGGGGATGCGGAATTCGTTGTAGATCTTGCCGATGGTGCTGAACTCGAAGATGCCGGTGGTGTGGTAGGGCGGCATGAGCAGGCGGTGCGTGCCCATGAGCAGGCGGCCGTTCCTGATGCGCTTCAGGTCGAAGCTGAAGTTGGGCAGAAGGTACCAGCGCACGTCGCCCCTGTAGTCGTAGGCTGCCGCGTTGGCGGCTGAGGTGGGGCTCAGGAAGACGACCTTGTCGCCCATGTACTCGGGCGTGGTCTCGATGCCGTTGGGAATGTGCACCCCCTTGGGCGCGGGCTCGGTGCATATGGTCACAGTGCTCTTCTCGCCGCTGCCCAGGGTGATCTCGACCGTGTTCTCGTAGTCGGGATAGAGGCCCAGGACGGGCAGATAGTGCTCGGTGGCGGCGGGGAAGGTGAAGCCCATGTCGCCGGCGGCCTCCTTGCCCTTCACCAGCACGGAGGCGGTGACGGCCTCGGGCGTCGTGAAGCAGACAAGGGCGGTCAGGGGGCAGATGAGGTAGGGATTGAGCTTCACGTAGGGCTTTTCCAGCGTGTAGCTGCCCTCGCGGACTTCCTGCAGCATCTTCTCTTCGCTGGCAAACTGTTCGTCAATGAGATGGGGGATCTGTTTCAGCTGGACGCTCATAACGCGTTTCTCCTTCGGGCTCAGGGCCCATGAGGGGGTGGATGAGTGGAAATATGTCGCGCGGCAGGGCCTTTCGGAAGGTTCCGTGTCCGGCCCGCTGCCTGGCTGCGTTCTCTGCCTGTATGGTCCGATGAATTGAAGTTTCGCTGGCTCGCCGGTCCGCCGATCCGCCGGTCCGATGGCCCGTCTGCCGGCTCTTCGTCCGGCTGGCTGGCCGGCGGTTTGCCGGCCGTCTGCCGGTCAAGCTGCCCGGCTGTCCGGTTTTTCGCCTGCCCGGCCGTCCGTCAGGCTGCCCGGCGGCTGTCCCGTCCGAGGGGGCTTCTGCCCGGGCCCGTCAGCCCGCCTGTCCGGCACGGGGGCGTCCGAATCGGACGTCCCCGCGCGCGGCGGCGCGCCGCTTCACGGGAGTGCGGTTTCTGGCTATCCGTAGATGAGACCCATGACCGGCACGCCGACGCAGGTGTAGAGCAGTATGCCCATGATGAAGATAATCGAGCCGTAGCGGACAATGTCCTTCTGGTCCAGCCACTCCTTGTTGCCGTACAGAATGGCGGCGTAGGGAGAGGCCGCGGGCGTCAGCAGGGCGATGTGCAGGGCGAAGATCATCAGCGTGGCCGTGGCCTCGAAGCTGATGCCCGTCTGCTCGCTGAAGATCTTGACGACAGGCATGAGCAGCACGCCCATGACGCCGTTGTTGGCGAACTGGGTGACGCACATGCAGAAAATCACGATGATGCCCGCGAAGACGAAGGGCGAGTGGCCGCCGAGCAGCGGATGCAGGCTCTGGGACAGGAAGGCGGTTATGCCCGTGGGGCCTGCCGTCATGGCCCCGGACACGGCCATGGCCATGGCAACGAGCAGGTAAACATCCCAGATGATGTATTTGCCGGCGATTTCCTTGAAGGTGAAGATGGGCTTGCCGTCCACGCGGATGAGGCACAGGCCGATGACAAAGAGGATGACCACGCCCAGGGGCCCTATGCGGGAGAGCAGGGCGATGAAGCCTATGCTCTTGGGCAGCAGGCTCGGCAGCAGCACCATGATGAGATAGCCGAACAGGGCGCCCATCATGATCTTCTGCACCGCGCTCATGGGAGGCAGTTTGTCCTGCTGGAAGCGCTCGATGGAGATGTCCCTGATCTTCGACATGTCCGGGCGGAAGACGAACTTGATGAGCAGGCTGTAGAGGAAGATGGCGATGGAGGAGAGAATGAAGCCGAAGAGCATGTACTTCAGATAGTCGACCTGGGCCTGGGCCACCTTCTCGTAGGCGCCGGCAATCATCAGCGCAGACCCCGTGAAGGGCTTGGCGGCCTGGCCGGAGATGGCGCCGAACATGGTGCCTATGACCATGACCGTGCTGTACCTGTCGCCCTTCCTGTAGCCCACGTCCTCCAGCACGCTGTAGAGCAGCGCCCACATGAAGAGCAGGGCGGGCAGGATGTTGGCGGAGAGGGCCGAGAGCACGTACGTGGCGTACATGAAGACGAAGCTGAACACCACCGGCTTGCCGTTGATGATGCGCCGCGTCAGGAACCAGCGGCTGATGTAGCGGGTGACGCCGGAGTGCTGGATGGCGCCGAAGAGCACCATGGCGAAGAGCACCAGGGTCGGAACCGTGTCGCCGAAGGACATGTGCAGCACCTTCGGGACCGGCGCGTAGCCGCTCAGCATCAGGGCCACGATGCCCAGCAGGCTGGGCCAGAGGATGCTGACGAAGGACCAGAGGAAGATCATGCCCAGAAAGATGCCGAGCACCTTCATGCCGAGGGGCGTTATGGGATCGATGGGCGGAAGATAGCCGAAGCCGAAGGTGATGAGAATGCCTATGAGGGAGGCCGTGTAGTACCACAGCGTCTTGCCTGACGTTTTGCCCGCGGACTGGGGGCGCGTGTCGCTGGTCGCCATTGCTCGTACTCCTGCAATGCATGGGTTCCAGAAGAGGGGACTTTGAAAAAATCCTGCAAACGTCCGGTCTGACCTCTGCCTTCCGCGCGGGGTAGTTTGCGGATCCGTTCCCCGCGCGCAGCGCTGTTCCGACAGCGGCCGGCCTGATTGTGATTTTTTTGACAGGTTGGCTGAAGCATACCTGAAAACACCCGGGGCACAAGGCTTTCGGGACACATTTGATTTGAACACCGGTTAAGCTTTT
>JAUNSE010000234.1 GCA_030539415.1 Desulfovibrionaceae bacterium | reverse complement strand
GAGGAGAGTGGCCAGGCAGAATTCCGGCGGGTTCTGGCCGCCTGGGAGGGGGCAGTCCGGCAGTTCCGGCGCGTGTCCGGAGCGAACGGACAGACAGCCTGCTTCCCGGACTGCCCCGCGGCCATGCCCGCATGTCCGAAGAGCGTGCGAGGGGCCCCGCCAGGCGCGCCGGGGCGGAGTGCGGAGTTCAATCCGGCCGGCCTGGCGGAGCGATTTCTCAGAACGTCTTGCGGAACAGTCTTGATGAGGCCGTGAGCGTGACCACGCCAATCACAAGCAGCGGCCACAGCAGGGGCCACACCTGCTCCCATCCCGCACCCTCCAGATAGATGCACTGGGCGAATTCCACCGCGTAGCGCAGCGGATTGACGAGCGTCGCGTACTGAAAGCCCTCCGGCATGGAGGAGATGGGCGTGGTGAAGCCGCCGAGCAGAATCATGGGCATGACCAGAGTGAAGGTGTAGAGCATGGCCTGCTGCATGTTGTTCGACAGGGCCGAGACGCACAGCCCCACACCCACCACGGCGATGTTGAAGACAAGCAGCGAGGCGAAGAGCAGGCCGAAGGAGCCGACAAAGGGGATCTTGAAGATCAGCATCGACACGGCGACAACCAGGGAGGACTGGAACATGCCTACCAGAATGGGCGGCAGCGCCTTGCCGATCATGATTTCGGTCGGCCCCATGGGCGTCACCAGCAGCTGGTCGAAGGTCCCCTGCTCGCGCTCCCTGGCCACGGACTGACCGGCCAGCAGCAGCGTCTGCACCATGGCCAGCACGGCGGACAGCGCGGAGAGTATGCCCCAGCGGGTCTCGAGGTTCGGATTGAACCAGGCCCGGGTGGTCACCGAGAGGGAGGAGGCGTCCCCGCCCCGGTACTCGCTGTTGAAGCGGGCAATCAGCGTTGTCGCGTAGCCCACGGCCGTCCCGGCCGTGTTGGAGTTGCGGCCGTCTGCCAGCACCTTCACCGGCGCGGTCTGTCCGGTGGCCAGTCTGCGCTCGAAATCCGGTCCTATGTGCAGGACCATGAGCGCCTTCTTGCTGTCCAGAGTGTCCTGTATCTCGGAGGAATTTCTCAGCGTCAGCACGCGGTGAAAGACCGGGGAGCCGTCAAACTGCCGCACCAGCAGCCTTGAGGAAAAGGAATGGTCCTCGTCCAGCAGGGCGTATTCCACATTGTTCAGGTCGTAGGTGGCCACATGGCCGAAGATCACGGTCTGCACGATAAGCGGCACGACCAGGATGATGCGGTTGCGCGGGTCCGTGAGGATCATCAGCAGTTCCTTGCGGAAGAGCGTCATCACGCTGCGCAGAAAGTTTCTCAGGGAGGAGTCCATCTTCTACTCCAGCGACTTGCGTATGCTGAGTCCGGCGAGGCCGAGCAGCAGTACGGCCATAAGCAGCATTATCAGCATGTTGCGCACCACGATGCCGGGCACGCTGCCCACAAGAAAGAGCGTCTGCAGAATTTCCACGTACCAGGTGGCCGGAAAGACATGGGCCACATAGGTGACAGGCTCGGGCGCGGACTTCAGGTCGAAGATGAAGCCGGAAAGCATCATGGTCGGCAGAAAGCTCACCACCAGCACGATCTGGCTGGCCAGAAACTGGTTCTTTGTCAGGGCCGAGATGAGCAGGCCCATGCCCAGGGCGTCCAGCAGATAAATGAGCGAGGTCAGCACGACAAGCCACAGCGGGCCGCGCATGGGCACCCCGAAAATCCAGCTCGCCGCGGCTAGGCACAGGGAAAGGCCCACCATGCCCAGACAGAAGTAGGGCACCGTCTTGCCGGCCACTATCTCGGCCCTGTGCACCGGGGTGGCCGCCAGCGCCTCGTAGGTGCCGCGCTCCCATTCTCTGGCCACCACCAGGGCGGTCAGAAGGCTGCCAATCAGCGTCATGATGAGGGCCGTCACGCCGGGAACAAGGAAGTAGCTCGACTCCGAGGCGTGATTGTACCAGATGCGGGTCACCGCCTCGGCCTGCCCCTTTCCGGAAGAGGCCGCGGCCGGCGCGTGCAGAAAGGATGTGCCCGACTGTCTGGCCGCCGTCCACTGGGACAGGGCGCCCTCCAGATAACGCTGCATGATGCGCGCGGTGTTGGAGTCGCGTCCGTTGACAACAACCTGCACGGTCTCGCCGCCTTCGGGGTTCTCCCGGATCTGCCTGCGCACGATGGCGTCGACATCGCCCGAACTGAGCAGCGCCCTTCCCTCCTCCCAGGAGCCTGCAAGCACGGGAGAGAAATAGGCCGAGCGCTGCAGGGCCGTGAATAGATCGCGGGTGACAGGCGAGCTGTTGTCGCGCACCACGGCTACCGGCACCAGCTTCACATCCAGAGACAGGCCGAAGCCGAAGAGCAGAAGGAGCATGAGCGGGAGCAGTATGCCCAGCGTCAGGGTGCTCCTGTCCCTGAGCATCTGGCGGAACTCCTTGCGTATCAGGGCTCTGGCCCTGACAGGGGAAAGTCTCCCGCCGCTACTTCGTCTGCTGTTCATCCCAGCCTCCGCCAAGAGCCTTGTAGAGGGTCAGCGCATTGGTCTCGCGCAGAAGGCGCACGGAAATGAGGGCGTTCTGCGCGGCAAAGAGCGTCCGTTCGGCTTCGAGCACGTCCAGATAGGGGGAGATGCCGCCCCGGTATCTGGCCCGGGCATGGCCGGCCGCCGCGCTGCTCGAGGAAACCATCTCCTGCTGGGCCTTCAGCTGGGCGCCGATGGTGCCGCGCTGCACAAGGCAGTCCGCCACTTCCCTGAAGGCTGTCTGCACGGCCTTCTCGTAGCGGGCCACGGCAATGTCGCGATCCGCTTCGGAGACGCGCAGCTGGGCCAGATTGCGGCCCGTGTCGAAGATGGGCAGCGAGATGAGGGGATTGAAGACCCAGTGTCCGGAGGCCGCGTCCCAGAGACTCAGGAAGTCGCTGCTCATCTTGCCCACACTGGCCGTGATGCCGATGCGGGGGAAGAAACTGGCTCTGGCCGCGCCGATATTGGCGTTGGCCCCCTTGAGCGTGTGCTCGGCGGCCAGGATGTCCGGACGGCGCTGGAGCAGTTCCGAAGGCAGCCCCGCCGGCGCGTCCGGCAGTCCGGCCACATCGGCCAGACGCCGCACCACGGGCAGATCCGCGGGGAGCGGGCAGCCCAGCAGCAGGGCCAGGGCGTTGGCGTCCTGCCCCTCGCGGGTGGCCGCGGCCTGCAGAGTCACCTCGGCCTCGTGCAGCAGCGTCTCGGCCTGGCGCACATCGAGATCCGAGGCCAGTCCGTGGCCTCGGCGCGTCCTCAGCAGGGCTACCTGGCTCGCGCGGCTTTCGGACGTGGAGCGGGCGAGATCCCTGGCCTCCCTGTCGGCCACAAGCTGCAGATACATGGCAGCCGTTTCGGCGGCGAGCGTCAGTCTGGCGCTGCGGGCCTGCTCCTCCAGGGAGAGATATTCCTCCACGGCCTGGTCCGTCAGGCTCTGCAGACGGCCGAACAGATCCAGTTCGAAGGAGCTGAAGCCCAGTCCCGCCGTGTACTGGTACTCCACGTCGTGCGTCTGCGTGCGGGAGAAGTTCTTCGGCATGAGCTGGCTGTAGCCGCCGCCCGAGGCCTCGATGGTCGGGAGCAGGTCGGCGCGCTGTATGCGGTACTGGCCGCGGGCCCGCTCGACGTTGAGCAGGGCCACCTTCAGATCGCGGTTGTTCGCAAGCGCCAGACCGATGAGCCTGTTCATGACCGGGTCCGCGAAGAAGGTCTGCCAGGCGGGCAGAACGGAACCAGCCTCGCCGGCCGTCCCGGCTTCCGTCGTCCACGCGGCCGGCACCGGAGCCTCCGGTCTCACATACTTCGGAGCCATGCTGCAGCCGGCCAGTCCCAGGGAGAGGCACAGCGCGAGCGCAAGCGCCCGCGCGCGGACCGGCTTCGCCGTCATGTCCGCGGTCACGGTTCTGCCGCGGCTTCCATCCAGATATCTGCTGTCTCTCTTCATGCCGCCTGCTCCTTTCCGGCCTTTCTGGCTCTGGCAACAATCTCGATAAAGGCGTCTTCCATGGTGGCCGCCGGCCCCTTTTCCCCGCCCGCCTGGGTGCGTATTTCCGCCGGCGTGCCCAGGGCGAGCATGCGGCCGCTGTCCTGAATGAGTATTCTGTCGCAGTACTCGGCCTCCTCCATGAAGTGCGTCGTCACGATG
>JAUNSE010000233.1 GCA_030539415.1 Desulfovibrionaceae bacterium | reverse complement strand
CGAGTCACTCGACAAGAACTGGCGTTCGGCAAAAGAAATTATTGACTTCAACAACAAGGTTTTCTCGCCGCTGGGCTATCCCCCTCTCTCGCTGAAGATAAGCGAGGATGAACGGAAGGAACTGGAGACCCAGGCCGAGAACAGGTGCGAGGCCGCCCTGGCCTCCATCCTGACAAAGGATGACAGCATTCCTTTCCTCTGCTCTGATCTGGCCGAGCTCCCGGACGCCAGGGAGGGCGAGAATCTGACGCGATACATGGCGAGAAGGATGGCCAGAGCCTATCAGGGCACAGCTCAGGAGTACGGCGACAAGGCTCCGGATGGCGGCCGTGCCGTCCTGCTCACCTTCCCGAAGAAGGCAGAGCCCGAAACGGAAGCCGATGCCAACGAGGAGGGTGAAGGGGAGACCGTGTTCGAGTCAGACCCGCAAATCAGGGCCATAGGGCGGATAATTCTGTCCAGAGTCTCCGCTAAAATCGAAGCGATCCGACAGAAAAAATCAAATGCCCAAAAAGACGAAAAGCATATTCAGGATACGATAGTGACCAGAGACGAAATTCCCTGGTCGGATTTTATGGTGCTTGTGCGCACCAACAACCAGGCCACAAAGGTTGCCCGCCATATGGCAGCCCTTGGCATCCCTGTCATCACCGAAAACAGCCTCATGCTGGTGGAGCATCCGCTCGTCATTCAGACCGTGGCCCTGCTCTCGTTCCTGCGGGCCCCCGATGACGACGCGGCCTTCTGGACGCTGATCAGCGGCAGCCTCCTGGGACTCGAGGTGCCTTCATCTGCAGGCGAAGCGGAAAGCGCCGCTGGAACGTCCAGTTCCGAAACCAGTACTGTAGCTCCCGCTCCCGAGACCGCCCCTTCTGCGGAACAGACTGTCCCAGCAGCCTCAGCCTGCTCGGAGGATGAAGCGGACAGACTGCCAGCTGGCGCCTATTCTGAGGATGAGGACGAAGAAGAGGGCTTTCCCTGCTCCGAATGCACTCTGGAGAGTGTGCCGTACACGCCGGCCCAACAGGTTTCTGTCTGCCGGACAGAATCAAATGCCTCCACAGACGCACCCGAACGCCCCAATCAGGAAGAAAGCGCAACAGACAGCGGTGCCGGCGAACCGACGGACGGCGAAGCAGCCCAGGAGGCTGGCGGCGGCGATGCTTCCGAGCTCTCCGCAATGGAACGGGAAGCCCGGCGCGTCAATGCATGGGACCTGGAGCTCGCCCTCCTCTCCCGCACCCGCCGCTGGAACAAAGATGGCACCAGAGAATCCCTCAGCGCTTGCTGGAGCAGGAAATACAAGGACCTGTGGGACACTTCAGTAGCTCCGTTGCTCAGTGGCGGCGCTTCAATGGCGCCCTACGACCTGGTGAGCGAATGGTATGACCATGTGGACGCCTACAGACGCTTCAGGGACGGAGAACCGTTCCTGAGACGAATGCTGGAAATTCTGCACACCTCGGCCCTGCATGGCCTGCGTTCTCTGGATGATTTCCTGGACTACTGGAACGAGCACGGCGAGGATGAGAAGCTTCCCATGCCGGAAGGACTCAAAGCTGTGTCCATCATGACAATGCACAAGTCCAAGGGCCTGCAGCGCGACACGGTCATCGTGCCCTGGACCACAACTACCGAAAGAGGCAGTGCCAAACTGCAGGTGGTGGACTACGTTCCGAAAAACGGCGGCGAGCCCGTGCATGCTCTGTGCAAACCGGATTACTTTTTCCCGCGGCAAAGAATAAACAAGCTTGCGGACGCGCTCGAGGCAATGAACCGCTACTATGTGGCCTTCACCAGAGCCAAGAGCGAACTCTACGTCTTCCTTTCGGAAAAACCCGAGGGCAGCGGAAAGATGCTGCAGCAGCTCATCGACAATGCCGGTACCAGCATTCCCAAGAAGATTCCGTGGGCGGATAGCGACTTTGCCAGCGTGCCCGAAGTGTTGCCTCCCGAAGCGCAGCTTGATGCGGTTCCGCAGGCTGAGGAGGCCGGCAGCACTGCGGAAGCGTCCTCTCCCGAGCGGAGCGCCTCTGCCGCCGCACCCGATGCGCAGCTTAATGCGAACTCTCCGGCGGAAGAGGCCGGCAAAAGCGATCCGGAAGCATCCTCTCCCGAGCAGGATGGCTCTGCCGCAGCGCCCGAAGCGCAGCTTGATGCGGACTCTCCGGCGGAAGGACAGTCCGGGCCGCAGCAGCTCTGGGAGCCCACACTCTGGATGCCCAGCATGCGCCTGCACTTTGACTTTATGGACGAGAGCAATCCGAGAGACGCGGCCAGAGAGCAGGGCATCTTCATTCACGGCTGCCTTGAGGCTCTGGCCCGAGTGCCCGCCGAGGCAAGAAGCAGCGAGAGTGACTTCTCGGCCTGCCTCGAACGGGTGCTGACCGACCACGGCAGAAGGGCGCCGTGGCTTATGGAAATGGAGGGGTTTCGGGATGAAGCCAGGGATGAGATCTCCTGGTTCGCGGCCCTGGAGCGGCGCTTCGGCTGGCTCGACAATGCCCTGCCGGAACAGGGACTGATCGATGGTCAGGGCTACAACAAGCGCATGGACCTCATGGTCATGGGGCCGAAACAAATACTGGTGCTGGACTACAAGACCGGTCGCGCCGAGGAGGCCTATCAGGCCGAGCATCATGCCCAGGTGCGCGGCTATCTGCAGTGCGTGCGCGATGCGGGTCGCAGGGACCGCCCCGCCCCGCTGGGAATTGTTGTGTATCTGAAGGACCGCAGGCTGCATATAGTGCTGCCCGACGGGTCGAGCTGGAAGAACGGTCAAAGGGTGAGCGGCAAGGATGCTGTGTCGCTTCTGCTGGACGAGACGGAGTTCGCTCAGGCGCTGAACGAACTCGAGAACAGGGAAGATGCCGGCTAGTCCGCATTTCCTTTCGTTCGCAGCCCACATCAGACACGCAAGACAGCAGGAGTCAGCCCCATGCCGCATCCCTTTCTTCTCTTCACCTGGAACAAGCCCCTTCTTCCCCAGCTCAAGGACTACCTCGATGCCCGCCATCCGGACGCCGATGTGGTGCCTACCCTCATCACCCCCAACTTTCGTCCCTGGAAATACCTGCAGACGGTCTACGCAAGCGAGAAAAAGCCCAGAATCCTGGCCCGCGTTCTGCCCTTCGGCGACGCTCTTGCTCTCTGGCACACGACAGTGAACAAGACCATGCCGGCCGACGCGTCCATACTGGACATGGTCTGGCTGCTGCACGAGGCGGCCAGTCAGGCTCCCAAAGCCCTGGACCCGGAAACAGGAGCGCCCGTCGATATTCTGTCAGGCATGGACATCGATGCCTTCTATCCCTGGGGTCAGCATCTCGCGGGCCTTGTCGAGGAGATGCTCTCCGGCGGCATTCTGCCGGAGGACATCGACCCGTGCGATGACGAGGCCCTGCCTCAGGTCGCACGCATACTGGAATCTCTGGGCAGCATTGGTTCCATCTATCTGAAACTCCTGCGGGACAGTCACCTGACCACGGCCGGTCTCAAAATTTATGAGATCATGGCCTCGCTGAAAGAGTCTTCCCGTCTGCCGGCCTTTCTCACGCCCAGCGAACGGCGGCCGGTCTACATTATCGCCGGACACGGCCTCTCCCGCGCGGAAGAAGTCGTCTACAAGGCCCTGTGGGAGGCCGGCGCTCATATCTGCCTGCACACGGACCCGGCACTGGCCGGCCCGGCCCCAAACACTGCGCACTGGAGCACGCGCCACCACAAAAAATGGCTCGACTCCTGGCAGCCGGGAAAAGAATACGCAGGAGCCGCGGACAACGGCACAGCCGACACATCAGCGGACATACGCTTTTTTGCCGGCTATGATCTGCATTCCCAGCTCAAAGCCCTGAAGGGAAATCTGGCCGATGACATTCGGGAGGCAGCCCCGGAGAAAGACAGCCCTAAGGAAGTCACGGGCAAGGACAGGCCGGCAAAGAGCGTGGCCATTGTCCTTCCCTCTTCCTCGCTGCTCATGCCGGTCCTTCATCACATGCCGGCGGGCGACAGACAGACGTCCGTCAGCATAGCCATGGGACTGCCTGTGGCGTCCACGGCCGTGCATCAGCTGCTTCTTGCCTGCCTGACCCTGCAGACCGAACGGGACGAGGCAGGCCGCTATCACTGGCGCAAGCTCGTGGGCTGCATCGACACGCCGGTTCTGGGCTTTCTGAACGG
>JAUNSE010000232.1 GCA_030539415.1 Desulfovibrionaceae bacterium | reverse complement strand
TCGCGCGTCACCGGCGAGAGGGGACGGTGCTCGAGCCAGGGCGCTCCGGCAAGTCCCTGCGGGGGCTTCACATTGTCCACGCGCACGGCAAGCCTGTCTCCGTCCGCCCTGCCAAGCCTGGCGAGCTGCCTGTCCCTGAAGGACAGCGTACGCAGCAGGTCAAAGCCGCCCACAGCGCCCGAGGGCACGTGCAGGACCGACCCGCCCTCCTCCGCCGCCCGGGCAAGGCGCGCCGCGAACTCCGTGTCGGCCAGGCATCCCGCCGAGAGCAGCACCAGGGAGGAGCCCGCCCGCAGCACGCGCTCGGCATGCGCCCGTGCCGCGCCGACGCCGGCAGCCTCCACCACCATGTCCGGCCTGTCCTCCAGCAGCTCGTCCAGACTCGCCAGGGCCCTGCAGCCGAGGCGTCCGGCAAGCTTTTCGGCATGCTCCCTCGTGTTCGCCAGCACCCCGGAAAGACGCCAGGACGCGGCCAGATCCTTCGCTATGCCTTCCGCTGTCAGCGCGCCCAGCGCCCCGCAGCCGATGACGGCCGCCCTGCGGCTCTCTCCCCTCGCTTCTCCCATTGCTCCCCTCTCCCCGGCGCGCGGGCCCATCGGCCGCGCCCGCCTGCTCAAGCCAAAAGTCTCAGGAATTCAGCAAAATTCAGCAAAAAAGACGCGCCGCTCCCTTCTCGCGGAAGGAAGGCGGCGCGTCCATATATCTGTCATGCGGTCACGAGGACCAGCCGGCTAGTCGGAGTTCTTGTCCTTCTTGAGCCAGCTCATCATCTTGCGCATTTCGTCGCCGGTGGACTGCAGCTGATGCTCGGCCTCGATGCGGCGGCGGGCCAGGAAGCCGGCCTTGCCCTTGGCCTTCATCTCGCTGATGAAGTTGCCGGCGAAGGTGCCGTCCTGGATTTCCTTCAGGAGCTGGCGCATGGCGTTGCGGGTGTCCTCGGTCACAATGCGGGGACCGGCGGTGTAGTCGCCGTATTCGGCCGTATTGGAGATGGAGTAGCGCATGCGGGCCAGGCCGCCCTCGTAGATCAGGTCGGTGATGAGCTTCATCTCGTGCATGCATTCGAAGAAGGCCATCTCGGGATGGTAGCCGGCCTCGACCAGGGTCTCGAAGCCGCACTTGATGAGGGCGGAAAGACCGCCGCAGAGCACGGCCTGCTCGCCGAAGAGGTCGGTTTCGGTCTCTTCGCGGAAGGTGGTCTCAATGACGCCGGAGCGGGTGCCGCCGATGCCCTTGGCGTAGGCCAGAGCGTTTTCCTTGGCCTTGCCGGAGGCGTCCTGGTAGACGGCGATGAGGTCCGGCACGCCGCCGCCCTCGGTGAAGGTGCGGCGCACCAGGTGGCCGGGACCCTTGGGGGCGGCCATGGACACGTCGACGTCCTTCGGAGGAACGATCTGCTGGAAGTGGATGTTGAAGCCGTGGGCGAACATCAGGGTGTCGCCGGGCTTCAGGTTCGGGGCGATGTCGGTCTTGTAGACGTCGGCCTGGAATTCGTCGGGCAGAAGGACCATGATCACGTTGGCCTTGGCGCAGGCTTCGGCGACGCTCATGGGCTCGAAGCCGTGCTGGCGGGCCAGATCGTAGTTGGGGCCGCCGGGGCGCTGGCCGACGATGACGTTCACGCCGGAGTCGCGGAGATTGAGAGCATGGGCATGGCCCTGGCTGCCGTAGCCGAGGATGGCCACCGTCTTGTCTTTGAGATTGGCAAGATCGGCGTCGTTGTCATAATAGATTTTCATCTTGAACTTCCTAGCTGGATTTTTGGCGGCCCTCATCAGGAGGACTGACCCGATAAAAATAAGTTCATGCGCCCCTTTGTCAATAGGACAGGGGGCGCAAATGAGTTGTTTCTTCAAACAGCGGTGTTTCCGGCACCCTGAGGGGCGGAACTAGTCCATGCGGCGGGAGCGGCGCATGACCACCGAACCCGTGCGGGCGATTTCCTTGATGCCGAAGCGGTGCAGCAGGCCGATGATGGCCTCGAGCTTCTCGTGGTCGCCGGTGGCCTCGATGGTGATCTCCATCGGGCTCACGTCCACCACCTTGCAGCGGAAGATGTCCACCGTGCGCAGGATTTCGCCGCGCATGGCGCCTTCGGCCTGCACCTTCACGAACATCATCTCGCGCTCGACCGCGGGGATGTCGGTGAATTCCATGACCTTGATCACCGAGACGATCTTGTGCAGCTGCTTCACGATCTGCTCGAGAATCTGCATGTCGCCGTAGGTGGTGATGGTCATGTGCGACGTGCCCTCTTCAAGGGCGGGGGCCACGTTGAGCGAGTGAATGTTGTAGCCGCGGCCGCTGAAGAGGCCGACCACGCGGGAGAGCACGCCGGGCTCGTTCTCCACGAGCACAGAGAGCACGTGTCTGTCTTTTTCCATTTCAGGCCTCCTACACAAGCAGCATTTCGTCGAGCGCGGCGCCGGCGGGCACCATGGGGTACACGTTCTCCTCGGGCTCGACCAGCACGTCGATGATCGCCGGGTTCGGGGAGGCGAGCGCCTTGCGCAGGGTCTCCTCCAGCTCGGCCTCGGTGCGGATGCGGTAGCCTTCGGCGCCGTAGGCGTCGGCCAGTTTCACGAAGTCCGGCTGGCCGCGCATGGTGGTGAAGCTGTAGTTGCGCTTGTAGAAGAGTTCCTGCCACTGGCGGACCATGCCCAGGTAGGTGTTGTTGAGAATCAGCACCTTGACGGGCAGCCTGTTCTCCACAATGGTCGCCATTTCCTGAATGTTCATCTGGATGGAGCCGTCGCCGGCGATGTCCACCACCAGCTTGTCGGGGAAGGCCGTCTGGGCGCCCATGGCCGCGGGCAGGCCGTAGCCCATGGTGCCGAGGCCGCCGGAGGTGATGAAGGTGCGCGGGGCGTTGTAGTCGTAGAACTGCGCGGCCCACATCTGGTTCTGGCCCACCTCGGTGCAGATGATGGCGTCGCCGCCGGTGATTTTGCGCAGGGTCTCCACGACCTGCTGGGGCTTCAGCATGCCGTTCTCGCTGGGCTGCCAGGAGAGGGGCTGGCTGGTCATCCAGGACTGCAGGGTCTGCAGCCAGGCCACATGGCGGCCTTCCCAGTCCTCGCCGGCGCACTTGCCGCGCAGGATGTCCAGGATGCCCTCGAGGGCCAGGCGGCAGTCGGCCACGACGGGCACGTCCACCTTCACGTTCTTGCGGATGGTGGTGGGGTCGATGTCGATGTGCACAACCTTGGCGTGCGGCGCGAAGGTGGACAGCTTGCCGGTCACGCGGTCGTCGAACCGGCCGCCCACACAGACGATGAGGTCCGTGTTGTTGAGGGCCATGTTGGCGGCGTAGGTGCCGTGCATGCCGACCATGCCGAGCCACAGGGCGGACTCGGCCGGGAAGCAGCCGAGGCCCATCAGGGTGCAGGTCACCGGGGTGCGGGTCTCGCGGGCGAACTGGGTCAGCGCCTCGGAGGCGTTGGACAGGATGACGCCGCCGCCGGCCAGAATGACCGGGCTCGAGGCCGCGCGCAGGGCCTCGACGGCCTTGCGCAGCTGATTGTGGTTGGGACGGTAGTTCGGATTGTAGGAGCGCATGGTGACCGGATCGTCGCTCCACTTGAACTCCGTCTTGTCGAGCTGCACGTCCTTGGGCAGGTCGATGAGCACCGGGCCGGGACGGCCCGTGCGGGCGATGTAGAAGGCCTCGCGGATGATCTTGGACAGCTTGGTCACGTCCTTCACGAGGAAGTTGTACTTCGTGCAGGGACGGGTGATGCCGACCGTGTCGACCTCCTGGAAGGCGTCGTTGCCGATGAGCCCGGTGCCCACCTGACCGGTGATAAGAACCAGGGGAATGGAATCGCAGTACGCGGTGGCCAGGCCCGTCACGGTGTTGGTGGCGCCGGGGCCGGAAGTTACCAGAGCTACACCGACCTTGCCGGTCGCGCGGGCATAGCCGTCGGCCGCGTGGACCGCCGCCTGCTCGTGACGGACCAGGATGTGATGCAGTTCAGGATAGTTAGTCAGCTCATCGTAAATGTCGATGATGGCACCGCCGGGGTAGCCGAACAGGACATCCACACCTTCCTTCTTGAGAGATTCAAGAAGGATCTGCGCACCATTCAATTCCATACTCTCCCTCCGATATGTTTACTGCGCCGCGCGAAGGGCATCCACCCTTTCCGCAAGACGCGTTTTCGCGTCAAGTTTCTGCTTCTTGAGA
>JAUNSE010000231.1:1974-4193 GCA_030539415.1 Desulfovibrionaceae bacterium | reverse complement strand
CGGACAGGACAAAGCCCATTGTCTCCGTGCGCGAGAGCTTCCAGCGGGCCGGCATCACCTGCGACGACATCATCCCCTACTCGGCCCGCGAGACGGACTGGAACGACTGCCGCAAAAGGCTTCTGGCCGCGCTCGAACGGGCCGCGAAGGGCAGAAGCCGGGAGGATCGCGTCGAGCAGATGCGCTCCCTGCTCGGCGAAATCCGCCAGGCCTTCGAGACCGCCCTGGCCCGCAGGAAGGAGAGCGGCGAAATCGAGGAGATTGACCGCGTCCTGGACAGGGCCGCCAATCCCCTGGGCCTGCAGTCCCTGGTGCGCCTGCGCGGCCTGGTCGGCAGCGAACATTCCAACCTCAGGCACGATTTCGCGAATTTCCGGACCCTCTCGCAGAAGATGCTGAACTGGGCCGAAGAGCGGCAGCGCGCGGCGCGATAAGGAGGTCTCATGCAGACAGACAGCTTTTCTCTTCTTGCCGCGCTCTCGTCCACGGACTCTGTCCGCGAGACGGACGCGGAGAAAAAATGCGGCGAAATCGGCGCCTGTCTCGGCGACGAGCTGCTGCCCCTGGTCTACGCCAGCGACTATCAGGAAAAGAGCCGCATGGAGACGGCCCTGACCCGCGCGCTGGACGAGGCGCGCGCCCTGTGCCTCCATACGGAGCTGCTCGGGCGGTCCTGCGTGGGCATCGTCCTGGCCGACGCGAAGGCCCTGCCCGTTCTCGAGGGGCTGGTTGCGGCCGACGCCTCCCTCGGCGCGCACGGCACTGCCCGCGCCTTTCTGCGCGAGGCCTGCTCCGCCGGCCGGTCCGTGCCCGTGCGCCTTGCTCCGGAAGACGGGCGCCCGGCTGTCACAGTCGCCGGCCTGGACGGCCGGGAGACGGTGCTGGACGCGGAAAGCGGGCGCACCGAACTTCTGCCCGGCGAGTACAGGCTCCTGACCCGCCTTGCCGGCATCAACCCCCGCGATGTGGTCTCGTCCCTGTCCTGCCGCACCAGACTGGCCAGGCAGCGCTCCACCTACCTGATTGTCTCTCCGGAGGAATTCTCGCGCGACGGGCACATGGCGGCTCTCGCCCACTGCGATGTCATTCTGGTGCTCGGCCGGACCGATCACGAGCAGTGCCTGCAGGCGCTGGCCGAGGGGCTGCACATCCCCGTGCACTTCGCCGTGAAGGGCAGACCGGACCGGGCCGTGCAGGCGGCCGTCGAGCGCGTCAGGCGCTCCGGCACGGACCGCGTGTGCGGCGTCCTTGACCTGAAGGATGTGCCGCGCTTCCTGGACGGCTGGGACAGGCGCTCGGACAGGCTGACCAACCATGACCGGCTGCTGAGCGAGCTGCTCTCCTACCGGGAGCACACCGCTCTCGCCATGCGCGACAACGAGGCCCTCATAGCCACCATCCGCCGCGACAGCGTCCTCTCCGAGCAGTCCAGCCAGCACATCGACGATCTGCTGGAGAGCAAGCGCCGCCAGCTGGCCAGGCTCGGCAGGGAGCTCGAAACGCAGCTGCAGGCCTTCTCCGCCATGCAGGACAAGGCCCTGCGTCTGGCAAAGGAGCTCGAGGCGCAGCTGGCCGCACTCTCGCCGGCAGACGACGGCGGCGCGGCCGTGCCGCACACGGGGTCCACCAGACCCGTGTCCGTGTGGCGGCGCATCGTGCTGCGCCTGCTGATGTCCGGAGACAGGGGCGGCGCGGAGCGCTATCAGAAGAAGTTCGCCGCCGCCTTCCCTGACCAGGCCTTCATCACCGGCCTGTACATCGTCGAGAACAGCCGCAGGGCCGGAAGGGGGAGCGGACCGTCCAGGGACGACATCGAGAAGCTGCGCCGGATGCCCGACAGCCCGGAGGTTCTGCGCGCGAAAATCTTCTTCCGCGACGCACTGGATCTCACGATGCACGACTGCGCAGAGATAGCGGCGCTGCTCCGCCATCACAAGGACGCGGACGAGAAATACTATATGGCCGAGCATCTCAACGAGCGCTATCAGGCGAAGGCCGTGCCGTTCGAGGAGGTCGTGGAGGCCTTCCGCGGCGCCGCTCTGGCCGGCAGCGAGACGGCGGCGCAGATGCTCGCCCTCTACTGCAGCAGCGAGAAGCGCTACGACGAGGTGCGCGAGATAGCGGACATGTCCGTCGCCTCGGCGGACTATGTCTTCCATGTGGTCTGCCGCGTCCGCAAGAATCCGCAGCTGGCCGCCCGCTATCTGAAGATGGCCGCG
>JAUNSE010000231.1:0-1964 GCA_030539415.1 Desulfovibrionaceae bacterium | reverse complement strand
ATCAACGGCGATGTCGTGCAGGCGGGCATGTCCATCTACCGGCACCTGCTGAGCGGCCCGGACGCGGGCATCGCGAAGGAGGACATTGCCGAGCGGCTCGCCTACTTCTGCTTCTGCGCGAAGAACTGGAGCGAGAGCCGCTCCCTGCTGGAAAGGGGCGGAGAGCCCCGCACGGCGGAAGGGCGCTTCTGCCTGGCCGTCATGCTGAAATCCGGCCACGGCGGCAGGATCCGAAAGGCCGACGGCATCAGGATGATCCGCCAGGCCGAGGCCATGGACGGCTTTTTCGCGCAGGCGGCCGCTGTCGTCAAGCAGCGCTGGATGGCCGAGGACCTGAGCAACCTCTAGACCGCGGAACGGGCCGGACCGTCCCGGACAGTCCGGCCCGACTCTTTTCAGGCGGCTCTCGACCGCCTGCGGCTGCGCACGCCCGCGCCGCAAAACATCCCTTCCCCGGCAGCAGCCCCCCGCCTTCAGGCTGTACGCAGGCTGTCTGCCCCGGAACTGGCCTCCTGCCGCACAGGCTCCTGCGGACCTTTCCCGCGGGGCGCTTTTGTGGCACACAAACAGACAGCTCAATGCCCTTCCCTCCTGTCCTGCCATTCCGTCCCACGGAACAAACAGACAGCCCCCTTGATAAACCTGCCAGCCAGGAATCCCTGCCATGTCCGACACTCCCGCCTTTGTCTGCACCTGCTGCGGCGCCTGCTGCAGCCAGCTCGAGCTCTTCGGGCCCATGTACGCCTGGCTTGACCGCGGCGACGGCGTGTGCCGCTACTTTGACTGCGAGCGGCGCCTGTGCTCGGTCTACGTTCTGCGGCCGGTCATCTGCCGCGTCGAGGAAGGCTATCCCATCTACTTTTCCCACGTGCCCTACGACGAGTACATCCGGCTGACCATGCAGGCCTGCCGCATGCTGGAGGAGCGCATGAAGGAAAAGGAGCGCGCAAGGCAGGGCGGGGATCAGGGCTCGGCAGCGGGCGGGGCCGCATCCTGCAACGCGCGGGAGAGAGCGCCCGGGCCTGAAGCAAGAGCCGACGGCCGGGCCCCGAAGGAGGCTCCCGATGGGGATGCGCCGAACCTGGCCCTTTGAGCTCCCCGCAGCCGGCACGCTGACGGAGGAGGCCCTGGCGGCCCAGGTCCTGCCGCCGGTCCCGGGCAGGTATGCCCTGGGCGTGGGGCTCACCTCGCGCTGCAATTTCGACTGCCCCATGTGCTACTACCATGACAGTCACGCGTCAGCCTCTGCCCGGTCCGACATGCCCCTGCCGCTTTTGAAGACCATTCTGGAGGGCTGTCCCAGGCTGGCCAATATCGCCTTCGCGCTGGAGGGGGAGCCCTTCTGCCACAGAGATGTCTTCGCTGCCCTTGACCTGGGCATGGAGCACGCCGGCACGCTCTCCGTCTCCACCAACGCGAGCATGCTCACCCGGGACACGCTCCGGCGGCTTGCCGGCTATCCCTTCGCCCTCTTCTCGCTGAGCGTGGATGCCGCCGATGCGGCCACCTACGCGCGCCTGCGCCGCGGCGGCAGCCTTGCCGTCTTCGAGCGCAATGCCGCCCTGGCCTGCGAGACGCTGGGGAGATCGGTCATCTTCAATTCGGTGATCTGCCGCGAGAATCTGGCCAGTGTCCCGGGCCTGCCGGCGCTGGCCGCCCGCTGCGGGGTGTCCGTCATCAGCTGCATGCAGCTGCGCCCGCACGAGGGCTCGCGCGCAGCAAACCTCTCCCCGGCCGGCACGGAGGAGCTGCTTGCCTGTCTGGAGAAGATGGTCGAGCAGGCCGGGAAGCACAGGGTTGCCCTGGTCTTTGACGAGTTCTTCGGCTCGGACGCGGTCATGGCCCGCCTCGGCGGGCTGCTCGGCCGTCTGGGGCTTCCGGCGCCCGTCCGCGGCCCGGGCTGTCCGATTCTCGGACACTATACCTCCGTTCTGTCGTCCGGGGAGCTTTTCGCCTGTTGCGGG
>JAUNSE010000230.1 GCA_030539415.1 Desulfovibrionaceae bacterium | reverse complement strand
CCCGTTGGGGCGGCAGTCATCAGAATTCAAGAACCATCTGCACATTGCCCGAAACTCCCCTGCGTTCGCCGGCGCTGGCCTGCACGTTGAAATCCACGGAAAGGGGCAGATCCTGCACGGGCGAGAGCTTCACGCCCATTTCGAAGATGCCGGTCGCTCCCTGCAGGTCGGCCACATGCCCTGTGTCCATGCTCCTGACCGAGGCCGCCGCCCTGCCGTCGAATTCGTATTCCCAGGCGGCGCCGGCATAGGCGTCGAAGCTGTCGCTGACCGTGCAGGTCATGCGCGTGCCGAAGCGCAGGCGGCTGGAATTGAAGGCCTCGTGCGTCAGCTCGATTTCCGTCGACGTGATGGTGGTGTCCTCATGGACATAGGTCCAGAAGTACTTTCCATAGACGTCCAGCGTCGTCCTTTCGTCCAGGTTCCAGATATAGCCGGCTCCTCCGTGCAGGCTGTGGTAGGGCGTGTCCATGTCGTAGTCGAGCGAGTCCTCGTTGGTCGCGAGGCGGTTGTCGCCGCTCTTGTAGTTGTTGTGCAGGGTGCCGGCCCTGGCGGTTCCCTCCAGGTAGAAATGCCCCGGCCCGAGGTCCGCGAAGTCCATGCGCGCCAGCACGCCGGCGCCCATGTAGCTCATGTCGCCCGTGCCGTTGAGCTCGCCGTCGGACGACATGTCGTAGGAGGTCTTGTAGGAGCCGGTGCCGTACTCGAAGAAGGCGCCCAGGGTCAGGTCGCCCGCGGGTGTCCGCGCCCCGAAGGCGGGGCCGGCCAGCAGCGAGAGGCTGCGCACGTCGATGTGGGAGCCGGTCTGATACTTCATGGAGGAGGCGGACACGGTGCCGAACATCTGCAGGCCTCCGGCCCTGGCCGCCCTGACGGCGGCCTCCATGCCCGGTCCGGCCGCGACATCCGCACCGGTCACGGCCAGGGCGCCGGCCGCGGCGACAGATTCGGTCACCGAGCCGGACCCCTCGCTCGCCCTGCCGTTTGTGGCGACAAGCGAGAGACTGGTGTTCGTGGTCTCGAACGCCATGTCGTAGACAATGAGACCGCTGTCGTCGTGCACGGCCGCGGAGTCCGCTATCTCGTAGGTGCCCAGCGCGAGGCCGGACTGGTTGCTCACAAGATAGAGATGGTCGCCGTTGTTCAGGGTGACCCTGTTGTCGATGGATTCGGTGAACGTGCGCACATCGGTGCTGCGGAGGTCCGTGCCCTGGGTGTCGGTCAGGGTCAGCAGGGCCGAGGTCTTGGCTGTCTCGCCGATGCCGCCGAGGTCCAGGTTGATGGTGCTGAAATTGAGGACGTTGACGGCAGTGACAGGCGAGGATGTGGCGACACTGAGCGTGTTGCCGCTGCGCGCGTCAAGTCCCGCCGCGCTGTAGCCGCCGTACAGGGTGGCCTGGGAGAGCGCGAGGCTGCCGTACAGGCTGAGCGTGTTGCCCGTGGCCGTGGAGCTTGTGCTGTATCCGCCGTAGACGGCGCTGGTCACCGCGCTGTCGGTCAGCGAGACCGCGTTGCCCGAAGCCGCCTGCGCGGACGAGGAGCCGTACACGGCA
Organism: Desulfovibrionaceae bacterium; assembly: GCA_030539415.1. Lineage (GTDB taxonomy): Bacteria > Desulfobacterota > Desulfovibrionia > Desulfovibrionales > Desulfovibrionaceae > Desulfovibrio. The sequence continues at coordinate 2,650 of JAUNSE010000230.1, read as the reverse complement.
AGGGCCGCGCTGCCGGTCAGGCTGACCGTGTTGCCGGAAGAGAGGGACTCGGCCGAGTACGCGCCGTAGACGGCAGAGGCGCTGGTGGCGGACAGGGTCACCGCGTTGCCCGATGCCTCGCCGCTGATGCTGGCGCCGCCGTAGATGGCTTCCGCGACTTCGGCGGCTGTCAGGCTGACGCTGTTGGAGCCGGCGCTGCCGCTTGTGCTGGCACCGCCGTACACCGATTTGGTGACGGCCGTGCCGTTCAGGGTGACACTGTTGGCGCTGGCCATGCCTGTCTCGGAGCTGCCGCCGTACACATTGCCGCCAACGCTGCCGCCGGTGAGGCTGACAGCGTTGTAGCGCGTGTTGCCAGGGCTGCTGCCGCCGGCAACGTTGCCGCTGACGGAGGCGTTGTACGCAGTGACGGTATTGGAAGAGCTGCCTGTGCTTCCGTAGCCGCCTATGAGGACGGCCGCGGACGTGTTGGACAGGCTGACGCTGTTCATTCTGGCCGCGAAGGCCGAGCTGCAGCCGCCGTAGATGGTCGAGCCGGCCAGGGAGCCGCCGGTGACGGTCACGCTGTTTTCGTCGGCAAGACTGTACTCTGCCGTGGTCAGGCCGCCGTAGATGGTGCCGGTGATGGTGCCGGCGCTGACGGTGACGGAGTTCAGGAAGACCTCGCCGTCCGTGCTTCTTCCGCCGTAGAGGTTCGCGGCTGTGACGCCGCTGCCGGCGACCGTCACGCTGTTGGACAGGCTGTCGCCCCCCGAATAGCCGCCGTAGACATCGGCCAGAGTGCCCGCGCCGAGTGTCACGCTGTTGTATGAGGTGGAGCCTGTTTCGCTGATGCCGCCAAGCACATTGCCTGTCACTGTGCCGCCGCTGATGGCGACCTCGTTCGAGGAGACCGTGCCCGAACCGGCATAGCCGCCGGCAAGCGTGGTCAGCGTTCCTCCCGTCATGTTCGCCGTGTTGCCGGTGACGCGGCCGTCGTCGCTCGCGCCGCCGTAGACGGCTTCGGCCGTGGTGCCGCCCGCGACATTCACCGTGTTGTAGGTGCCGGAGTAGCCGCCCCAGCCGCCGTAGACGGTGCCGGCCGAGGCGTCGGTCAGGTTCACCGTGTTTTCCGAGGCGGAGAGCTCGGCGCTGTAGCCGCCGAAGAGGATCTCGGAGACAGTGCCGCCGCTGACAGTCACCGTGTTCTGCCTGGCCGTGCCGGAATTTGTGGCGCCGCCATAGGCCGAGGTCACGGAGGCATCGGTGATGAACAGCATGTTGGACGAGACATCGCCGGAGTACGAGCCGCCGCCGTAGGCGGCCTCGGCTGTGGTGTCCGAGCCGGAGATGGTGGCGCTGTTGGCATTGCTGCTTGCGCCGCCCCAGCCGCCGTAGACGGTGGATGCCGCAATGCCGCTCACCTCCGCCGAGTTGGCGGAGGCGACACCAGAGCGGCTGTAGCCGCCGTATATGACGCCCGAGACCGAGCCGCTGCTGATCATCACGCTGTTGCGGCTGGCCGCGCCGGAGTCGGTGGCGCCGCCGTAGACGGAGCCGCTTACCGCAGTGTCCGAGATGGCGACGCTGTTGGCCGTGCTCGCGCTGCCGCCGTATCCTCCGCAGACGGAGCCGGCGGAGCCGCCGTACAGCAGCGCGCTGTTGCCGGAGGCCGTTCCGGAGGCGGAGTAGCCGCCATAGAGAGCCGTGCTGACAGTGCCTCCGCTGAGGGTCACCTGATTGGAGTAGACGGTGCCGGAATCAGCTGAGCCGCCGTAGGCCGCGGCAACGGTGCCGCTTGTGATGGTCAGGGTGTTGTCGGTGACTTCGCCCGAGTCGGAGCCGCCGCCGTGGACCGAGCCGGCAAGACTGCCGGTGCCGGAGACGGTGAGTGCGTTGCCGGTGCTTGAGCTGCCGCCCCAGCCGCCGTAGGCGGAGGCCGCATAGCCCGCATTCAGGGCGGCGCTGTTGCCGGAGGCCGTTCCGGTGGCGGAGTAGCCGCCGAAGAGCGCCGTGCTGACGGAGCCGCCGTTGAGAATGGCCTTGTTGGCAGAGGCGGTGCCGGAGTTTGCAAAGCCGCCGTACGCCGAGGTCACGGTGCCGCTTGCGATGGTCAGGGTGTTGTCCGTGACCGTGCCGGAATCAGCCGAGCCGCCGGCAGCGGTTTTGATCGTGGCGTCTGCGATGGAGACGGAGTTGCGGGCAACAGTGCCCGAGTCGGAGCCGCCGCCGTACACGGCATCGGCACTTACCTCCTCTCCGGAGACGGTGAGAACGTTGTCGGTGCTTGAGCTGCCGCCCCAGCCGCCGTAGGCGGAGGCCGCATAGCCCGCGCTCAGGGTGGCTGTGTTGGCGGAGGCCGTTCCGGTGGCGGAGTAGCCGCCGAACAATGTCTCGCTGACGGTGCCGCCAGTGAGGTACGCCTTGTTGGAAGAGACGGTGCCCGAAACGGCCGAGCCGCCGTACGCCGCGGTGACGGTGCCGCTCTGGATGTTGACTTCGTTCTGGGTGACCGAGCCGGAGCTGGAGCCGCTGTCCCCCAGCGGGAAGGACGTGAGCACCACCGCGAGGACGGACATCACGGCCACGAGAATGACGGCCGCGGCGGTGCCCTTGCGCACGCCGCGGTCTATGTTCCTGAGAAACCTCCTGCGGCGCCTGACCGTCGAGG
>JAUNSE010000229.1 GCA_030539415.1 Desulfovibrionaceae bacterium | reverse complement strand
GGACGGCAGTCACGGGATTTCGGGCGTCTGCAGAAGCATCGGACGAAACAGTGCCCGCGGACCAGCCGCGCAAACGTGGGGGATGTGCGGAACCGGCGTTTAATAGTATAAAAATCATAGACTTGCATTGTCAAGACAAGTCACGTCTGCATCATGTCTCCGCATCCGATACAATTTTGCAATGCAGGAGGAGCGGAAATGAATGTCCGCCTTCCGTCCGCCCGCGGCACTGCATGAGACCGCCCTGAAAGCGCGAAGACCTCCGGCCAGGCCGGAGGTCTTCGGATGGTTCCGCTTGTGATGCTGTGCTGTGATGTCGTCTCGGGGGGCAGACGCGACCGGGCTAGACCCAGCTCGCCTCGAGCATGGCCTGAATCTGCTTCGCGGTGGCGGGCCGGGGATTGTTGCCGATGAGGCGCACGTTGCCTGCGGCGCGCTGGGCGATGAGGGGCAGGTCCTCGAACTTCACGCCGTAGGGCTGCACGCCGGCCTTGATGTCGAGGTCCTTCAGCAGGGCGGCCAGGCGGACATGGGCCTTCGCCGCGGTCTCGAGCACGTCGCCGCAGGGCTTCTCGCCGAGGATTTCGGCCACCTGGGCGTACTTCTCGGGACGGGCCATGTAGTTGAACTCCACGCACATGGGTGTCAGGCAGGCGATGGCCAGGCCGTGGGGCAGATGGTACTCGCGGGGGATGGCGGTGCCCACGGCGTGGATGATGCCGTTCTGGGTGTTGGAGAAGCCCATGCCGGCCAGAGTGGAGGCATAGAGCATGTCGGCGCGGGCCTGGCGGTCGCCTCCGTTGACATAGGCCCTGCGGATGCTGCGGGCGATGAGGCGCATGGCCTCGAGATTGAGGGCGTTGGTGATGGGGGTGTCGGCCTTGCCGCAGAAGGACTCCATGGCGTGCACGAAGGCGTCGATGCCGGTCATGGCCGTGACCGCCGGGGGCAGGCCCAGGGTGAGCTCGGGATCGAGCATGACGCTCGAGGCGTACATGTGGTCTGAGACCACGCCCCACTTGCCGCCGTTGACGGTGTCGGCGAGCACGGAGATGGAGGTCATTTCGGAGCCTGTGCCGGCGGTGGTGGGCACGAGGACCAGCGGGGGCAGGGGATTCTTCACCTTGCCCATGCCGAAGTACTGGTCGATGGTGCCCTCGTTGGTCAGCAGCACGGCGGCCGCCTTGGTGGTGTCGAGGGCGCTGCCGCCGCCTATGCCGAAGATGATGTCGGCACCGAAGGACTTGGCGGCGTCGGCGCAGCGGGCGATGGACTCGACGCTGGGCTCGAGCTCCACGTCCGCGTACAGGGAACAGGGGATGCCGCCCTTTTCAAGGGCCTCCTCCAGGGGTTTCTGGACGCCGATTTTCGCAAGGCCGGGGTCGGTGACGACAAGGGCGCGGGTGCCGCCCAGATTCCTGACTTCGTCGGCAGCCTGGGAGATGCAGCCGAAACCGTGAACAATGCGCTTTACCGTGTTGTGAAGAAACGTCATGACTGTTGTACCTCGATAGCCTGTTTGCGAAAGGTCCCTGAAAAGCCTGCGGGCGGGGGAGGGGCGGGGCGTCCCGGGACCTGGGACGCCCCGCGGGCGAAGCGCCGTCTAGAGAGTCGCGAGACCCTTGTCGAGCGCCGCAAGCAGTTCGTCCATGTCGTCCTTCGTGGAATTCAGGGCGGGGGCAAAGCAGACAGTGTTGTTGAGGTCGCGGAAGCAGCGGGCGGTGCGGCCGATGATGACGCCTTCCTTCATGCAGGCGCCGCACAGGGCGCCGGCCTTGCTCTCGTCGGCGGGCTCGCGGGTGGCGCGGTCCTTCACCAGCTCGATGCCGGCGAACAGGCCCTTGCCGCGCACGTCGCCGACGATTTCGTACTTGTCCTTGAGGGCCATGAGGCCGTCCATCAGGTAGGCGCCCTGCCTGTTGACGTTGTCGAGCAGGTTCTCGTCCTCGATGATGCAGATGTTCTCGTAGCCGGCGGCGGGGCCGGCGGTGCAGCCGCCGAAGGTGGAGATGTCGCGGAAGTAGGCGTCGCGGTCGGCCGGATCGTTGACAAAGTCCTGGAAGACCTGCTCGGTGGCGACGGTGCAGGAAATGGGCGCGTAGCCGGAGGCGACGCCCTTGGCCATGGTGACCATGTCGGGCTTCACGTTCCAGTGCTGGTAGCCGAACCACTTGCCGGTGCGGCCGACGCCGCAGACCACTTCGTCGATGATGAGCAGCACGCCGTACTTCTTGCAGATTTCGTCCAGGGTCTCCATGTAGCCGTCCGGGGGCACGATGACGCCGCCGCCGGCGGTGATGGGCTCGATGATGACGCCGCCGACTGTGTCGGGATCCTCCTTCAGGAGGACTTCCTCGAACTTTTTGGCGAACTTCACGCCGGCGTCGGGATCATTCTCCATGTGGTAGCGGTAGGCCGAGCAGTCGGGGAATTCGACAAAGCCGGGAACGAAGGGGCCGTACTGATTCTTGCGCTCGAACTGGCCGCAGGCGGAGAGGCAGCCGATGGTGGTGCCGTGATAGTCGCGGTAGCGGAACATGATTTTGGTCTTCTTGCCGCCGTGCTTGAGCTGGCCTATCTGGCGCACGATCTTGAAGGCCTTTTCGTTGGCTTCGGAGCCGGAGTTGGACATGTACACGCGGTCGAGGCCGGGCATGTGGGAGATCAGCTTTTCGGAGAATCTGATGGTGGGCAGGTTGGCGTAGGAATTGGCGAAGTAGTTGAGAGTCGCGATCTGGTCGGCGACGGCCCTGACCATGCGCTCGTTGGCGTAGCCGACGTTGACGGTCCACACGCCGCCGGCGACACAGTCCAGATAGTCCTTGCCGTTGATGTCCTTTACTCTGTTGCCCTTGCCTTCGACGATGACAATCGGGTCGCCCTTTTCGTAGAGCTTGTGCTGGGTCAGATGATGCCAAACGTACTTCTTGTCGAGGGCGATATAGTCCTGTGCTTGCGACATGGTCTCGTTCTCCTGAAACTGATGGGGAAAGATGGATGCGTTGTTCCGAAGGGAAGGCGGCGGAAATGCCGCGGCCCGTCCCGGGCCTAGATCCCTTTCGGCTCCGGGACGGGGTGGGTTTCCCTGGCGCGGGATTCTAAAACTCTACAAAATTTCTTCAAGGCCGTGCAGGTCGTAGCCGAGCGCGTCGGTCACGCCCTTGAAGAAGACCCTGCCGTCGCAGACGTTGATGCCGCGGGCAAGGGCCCTGTCCTGCCGGCAGGCGGCCTTCCAGCCCTTGTCGGCCAGGGCGACCATGTAGGGCATGGTGGCGTTGGTCAGGGCGAAGGTGGAGGTGCGGGCCACGGCGCCGGGCATGTTGCCGACGGAGTAGTGGACCACGCCGTGCTCCATGAAGGTCGGCTTGTCGTGATAGGTCGCGCCGTGGCGGGCGGTGGTCTCCACGCAGCCGCCCTGGTCGATGGCCACGTCGACAATGGCGGAGCCCTTCTTCATGGTCTTGACCATGGCCTCGGTGACCAGCTTCGGGGTCAGGGCGCCGGGGATGAGGACCGAGCCCACGAGCAGGTCGGCCTTCTTCACGGCCGCGGCGATGTTGAAGGCGTTGGAGTACAGGGTCTGGATTTTCTGGCCGTAGACATCGTCGATGTAGCGCAGGCGGTTGATGTTGCTGTCCAGCATGATGACATGGGCGCCCATGCCCATGGCGACCTTGGCGGCGGAGAGGCCGACGGTGCCGGCGCCGAGGACGACCACGGTGGCGGCTTCCACGCCTGCGGTGCCGCCCATGAGCAGGCCCATGCCGCCGTCATGCCTGGTGAGCATCTGGGCGCCGACCTGGATGGCCATGCGGCCGGCCACTTCGGACATGGGGGCGAGCAGGGGCAGGGCGCCGCTGTCGAGCTGCACGGTCTCGTAGGCGATGCCGACGACCTTCTTCTCGAGCAGGGCCTTCGTCAGTTTCGGCTCGGGAGCGAGATGGAGGTAGGTGTAGAGGATGAGGCCCTCGTGGAAGAGCTCGTACTCGGGCGCCAGAGGCTCCTTGACCTTGACGACCATGTCGCAGGCCCAGACTTCGGCGGCGGTGTCGACGATGGTCGCGCCGGCGGCAATGTATTCCTCGTCGGTGATCATGCTGCCGAGTCCGGCGCCCTTCTGGACGAGGATTTCATGACCTGCTTCCTTCAGGGCATGCACACCGGCGGGAGTGATGCCAACGCGGAATTCCTGAACCTTGATCTCGGTGGGG
>JAUNSE010000228.1 GCA_030539415.1 Desulfovibrionaceae bacterium | reverse complement strand
TATCCGGACTGGTATCCGGGCTGGAATCCGGCCATTTGCAGCCTTGTCCGGCGGGGCAGAGGGCCTCCTCCCGGCCCTTTGCAGCAGGTTCGGCCCGGACCTCCCGCAGCATTGCCGCAAGCTCCCTGCGGGCCGCCCCGTTCGGAACGGTCACATAGACAGCCTCCTTCGGTCCCCAGCGGGCCGGTTCCCTGGACTGGCCGAGCCAGCCGCAGTGGAGCAGCGCGCCGAACAGGCTGCCGCGGGAGCCTGCGGCCTCCTTCCAGGTCAGCCCGTGGAAGCGGAAGCCTGTCTCCCCGCCGGCCAGAAGTTTCTCAAGGTAGTCTGAGATCTTCTCCCTGCTGTTCCTGCCCGCCAGGGCCGCGGCAAGCGCGCGGCGCATGGCCCTGTTCCGCCAGTCAGGGTGGCAGAGAGGCGTGAGGGCGGCGCGAGATTCTGTGCCTGCTCCGGTGCCGGAACCGGTATCGGGCCCGGCGCTCCGCCCTGTGCCTGTTGCGGCGTCAATTCCTGCGCAGGGCTCGGTGCCCAAATCGGCGCCAGGCCCTGTCTCCGGTTCGGCGTCCGCCTGCTGCCCGAGGACGTGCAGGGAGAACATGACCTCTCTGGCATTGTGCAGGCAGGACTCGCGGCCGACGTGGTATCCGCCGCACCAGGCCCCGAGATCCGCCTCGCGGCCGGCAAGGCCCGCTCCGGCAAGAAGGTCCGCGACCTCGGCCTGCGTGAAGCCGAAGCAGCTCTCGAAGCCCTCGTCCCTGATGCCGCAGTTCTCCTCGCCGTGGCTGCAGAACATGGACCGCTCGGGACAGTCGAAGCCGAGGCTTCCGGCAAGGACGGCAAAGGCGAGGCCGTTCTCTTCGAGCGCTCCCGCGAACAGTTCGCGCAGAAATGAGGTCAGCGCGTGTCTGTACCCCTCGCTCTCCGCACAAGCGAAGGGCTTGTCGGCATCGTCGACCAGCAGGACGACTTTCCGCCCCCAGTGATCGCTCAGGGCGCGGACAAGGTACCGCAGGGTGGACGCCAGTCTGACTTTCGAGGCCAGCATGTCGCAGATGGACGCAAGGCGCAGCCTGTGAAAGCGGTCCACTCCGGGACTCTCCAGAAGATACGAGTGGTCGATGACCAGATCGCTGGCAATCCTGCGGAAGGAGTGGAAGACCGGGTCGGGGCCCTGTTCGTGCAGGAGTTCCAGGGGAAGCCAGATGACGGGATATCTGTGCATCCATTTTTTGCAGAGCCCGGCGTTCTGCAGGACACGAAGCCCGTCGAAGAACCTGCTGTTGTCCATGCGGATGTCGAGAAAGTCCCGCAGCATGTTCAGGTTGACGGTCTTGCCGAAGCCGGCCGGCCGCGTGATGCGGGTGATCCGTGCGGGCGGCCGGGACAGCAGCTCCTCGATAAAGCCGCTCTTGTCGACAAAGGGCCGGCCCGTCAAGCGGATCAGCCAGAAGCTTGAATCATGAAACTGCGTGCCGGGATCTGGCATGGTCTACCTCACTCTGTTTCGCTCTCGGGTGACATGGGACCTGGGGGGGGCGGGTTTTGCAGAATGAACGGGCCGGACAGGCATGCCCGCGGCCCCGCTGTCAGTCCCGGGCACGGGCGGCCGCGGCAATGGTCTCCGCTGTCACCGTGTTGGGTATGGCGCACTCAAGGCAGTCATCCTCCCCGCCTTCTTCGATCGGCGTGATCCAGCCGGTGCGCGCAAGCAGGCCGGCCGTCCCGCCGAAGGGATCGAACGGCCTCATCTGCGTCAGAAGCTCGTCGGGCCTGAACAGGAGGCTTTCGCCGGCAAGAAGGCAGCGCAGGTCGCTGCGGGCGGTTCGGCTGTCCTGTTCGATGGCCATGGCCAGGGCATTGCGCGGAGCCTGCCCCCGCCAGTCCTGCGGGGGCGCGTCGGGATTTGCCTGCAGCTCGCGGATCTGGGCGACGATGTCCCTCGGGCAGTGCAGGTTCTTGGCGCGGCCGAAACGGTAGCCGCCGTACCATTCGCTCATGTCCTCCTCGCGGCCGGCAAGGCCGCTCCGGGCGAGCAGGGCCGCCACTTCCTCCCCCGTGAAGCCGAAGCTGTCCTCGAGCCACGCATCCGCGATGCCGTATCTGGAGAGGTTGCTGAAGCCGCCGACGAGGCTGCTCCCGGCAATGTCCAGGCAGCCCCCGATGAGGCCGAAGGCAGCGGAATCGTTGCCCTTGAGGGCCGCCGCAAAGAGGCCGCACAGAAAGTCCGACATCTCCCCGCCACAGCCTTCCGTCTGCGCGCGGGCGAGCGGCGCGTCCAGGTCGTCGGCAAGCACCACGGCCGGTCTTCCCCAGTGTGCGTGCAGGGCGCGGACGAGTGTCTTCAGGCTCCACGCAAGCTGCGCTTCGCCGGCCCGGGAGCGGCGCAGGGCCAGCAGCACCGCCCTGTCCGATGCGTCCACACCCGGGCTCTCCGTCAGATACGCGTGCTCCGCGACCAGAGCGGCGATCAGACGGCCGTACGCAGCATGGGCCTCCTCGAAGGTGCTTCCCGCCACGCCCTTCAGGGGCAGCCAGAGGACGGGGAATCTGTTCATCCACGCGGCGCAGAGTGCCGCATTCCGGGAGACGGCAAGCCCCTCGAAGAGTCTGCCGCTGTCCTGACGGATGTCGAGAAAATCCCGCAGCATGGTCAGATTGACGGTTCTGCCGAAGCCCGACGGCCGCATGATGTGGATGGCCTTGTCTGGCGGTCCGGAAAGAAGCTCCTCGATGAAGCCGCTCTTGTCCACAAAGGACAGGCCGCGCTCGCGGATCTGCCTGAAGCTCACTTCGTCAAACTGCGTGCCGGGATCTGGCATGGTCTGGCCTCCTCTCAAAATGGTGCGGGGACAGGCTGGACTGCCGCGGCGGCGGCAGACACTTCCCCTGTACCCCAAAACGCGGCGGGAGGAAAGTTTTTTCAACTGTGATCAAAAATATTTTCTGAGAGCATAGCCAGTAAATATTTTGTTATTATTGTGTGTTTTCTTGTTCTGAAATTTTAACCAAGTCAATGATGATCACATTGAGCCATGCCACTGACAGATCCCGTGTCGAATGTCCTCTCTGGCCTTGCCGGCCGGAGGACGTCCGAACTCCCGCAGCGCATCCGGCCGAAGCGAAAAATCGAAAGTTATTTTCAACTTTTTCCCGCATCATTCCGACCTGATGTGACAAAGAAGATCGTGACGGCCGTATGCACTTCCTTCACGGCATGCTAAGGACCTGGGGATTGTCTTGCGCGCGAACCGCATGGGAGGTGCCGGCACTGCCGGACCCGCGCTTCAATCCGGTTCAATCCGTCCATCCAGCGGCGTGCCTCTTTTGCCAGGGAGCATCCATGACCTCAGTTTTCAGCCGCGCGTGCGGCCATTCCACGGACCTTTCACCGGCCCCGGCGCCGTTCACTCCCGATCTCGCTCCCGCCTACGGGCGATGCTACGCGGCCATGAGCACGCATCCTATCTGCTATTCGCCGGCCAACCTCTGGGCCTGGGCCGGCACCCTGCAGGTCGATATTCGCCTTGCCGCGGGACTTGCCTGGCTCAGATACCGGCAGTCGGACGGTCTGCACGCCACAGCCCCGGTCGGAGACTGGGCCGCGGCCGACTGGCGGGCGCTGGAGCCGGAGCTGCTCGGGACGGGACGCTTTGACAGCGTGACCGAGGATCTGCTGGCCATCTGGAGGCAACAGCTCTCCTGCCGCATCGAGGTCACGGAGTGCCGGGACGCCTGGGAGTACCTCTGTCATGCCGCAGACCTTGCGGAGTATCCCGGCACGGCCTTCAGAAGGCAGAGGAGACAGGTGCGCCTCTATGTCCGCGAATGCGGCGAGCCGGATCTGCGTCCTCTGGAACCGGGCGACAGCGCGGCCATGCTCGCCCTGAGCCGGCGCTGGCTTGCCGGCCGCGCGGACAGGCCGGACAGCGGCGGGGAGGTGGACAGAGGTACCGAGGTGGAGGCCCTGGGCCGGCTCCTTGCGCACTGGACGGCCTTCGGGCTGACGGGCATGGGGCTGAGGCTCAATGGGGAGCTTGCCGCCTTCTCCCTTGGCGCGCGCCTGGACGCCCGCACCATGGGCATACTCTACCAGAAGGCCGACCCCGGCATTCCCGGCGCCTCGCAGGTCATCCTGCAGGCCTTTGCGAGATCCGCGGCAAAGATATGTCCCGTCCTGAACCTGGCCGAGGATCTGGGCCTGGAGGGCCTGCGCTTCTTCAAGACCGGCCTACGGCCCTTC
>JAUNSE010000227.1:2382-4245 GCA_030539415.1 Desulfovibrionaceae bacterium | reverse complement strand
ACAACATATTGAGAACGAACAGCATTTTGCGGTGGAACACCTGTTCTTTCGACTGTTCAAGTCCCGCCGGAGCAAGTTGACAGAAGGGCTTTTTATGCTACCTTCTACCCGGACGACAGCACTTCACGGTCCTGTTGCCAGCCTGTCCTGAACAGGCATTGTTTTTTCAAAACGAATCAACCGATGATTTCCGCCACGCACTTTCTCTTCCGGCCCGACGCAAATGCGGCCTGACCGCCAGGGATAAGGGAATGCATGTCTGCATTTTCTGAAACCACAAGTCGGACGGAATTGTCACAAGCGAAACTGCAGAGGAAAAACAGCCATGCTTATGGATTCCAAAATGGTGACGACCGCCAAGACCCCCCAGACCAAAATGGTCGGCGCCGGCGTGAAGTTCGAGCGCATCAGACGCATCACCGGCTACCTGGTCGGCACCCTTGATCGCTTCAACAACGCCAAGCGCGCCGAAGAGGCCGACCGCGTGAAGCACGCGAGCGTGTAGCTCCCGAGACAGGATCCGCCATACTGCAGGACGACGCATCCGCGGTTGTAAAGTGGGGCCGCGGGACAGTCCGAAAGGAATTACAAGCCGCCCGGACGGCCAAATCCGAAAAGAGCAGTGAGGCCCGGCGAAAAGCCGGGCCTTGTTTTTTGTCCGCCGGAAGGGCCCACCGTGCAGAGCGTCCCCGCAGGATCGGCGCGGCAGGCCTTTCGCGCAAGGGTGCAGACCCCGCGCGATGACAGGGGCAGCACCGCAGGATGACAGCTGCCGGCCCGGCAGGATGACGGGCAGCCCGCCGCCCAAAAAAAGTGAGGCCCGGCTTTTCGCCGGGCCCGGTCTTTCAGCTTCCGAATATCGCACTCCCATGCGCTCTTCCGGCCTGTTCCCCTCCCGCGCCTGCTCGCGCGTCCGGGGTGCCCCCCGCGGTCTGCTCACCGCCCGGGACCGGCGGGATCAGAAGCTCAGCTCCAGGGAAGGCAAAAGGTGGGGCGGCGTCTCGTCCTCCTCCATGCTCTCCGTCCAGTCGGGCATCTCGTCCGGATGCTCGCGGATGTAGGCGGCATACTCCTCCTCGTCCGCGAACCAGATCATGTGCTCTCTGGCCAGAATCATGACAGGACTTCCGGCAGGCGCGAAGCCGCCGTACTTCGGGAAGAACACCACCGCGTCATTCCAGGAATACTTTCCGGGGGTGACGCCCAGTGCGCCCATTTCCTCGGCAAAAGCCAGTATTCTCTCTCTGTCCGGCATTGTCTTGACCTCCATTGCAGGATAACGCATATTTTCACATGAGGCAGTCAAGTGCAAGATGCCAAGATAATGTTACAAAAACTTTTTCTGTTCTGTGTCAATCAGGCTCCCTCCGGCAGTTTTCACAAGCTTTCGCTCTCATCATGCACATGACAATGCGTTTTGCTTCCTGCCGCCATGCCCATATCCGCAGTCCTGCTGCACCTTGTCAGATATCCGTTCCAGGTGCGGACGATTTATGCTCCGCCCTGCCCGATTGTGTGCGCATCCGGACGAATCCGACAGGCCTGAACGGCATCACTGCCGCCGAACTGCGGCTTGCCGAATGCCTGATCCTGCCAGGCCCGGACCTGGCATCCCCGCAAAAAAATTCCTGCCGGACGGAACCGGCAGACGGGAGCGGCGCGGGCCGAGCCCCAGCCCTGCCGAAGTCCGACCGGGCGTGAGCCTGGACGTTCCTTCTGCCCGGAGCGGCCGGTCCGGCAGTCCGCATGCCGCAATGATCAGATCATTTATGTCGCAGACAGGTTATTTCAAGAGGTTATCATAGACAGAAAATCGCCCGACACAAAAGCCGGCTCTGCGTCTCGGGGGGCGCGTCCCGGCTG
>JAUNSE010000227.1:0-2372 GCA_030539415.1 Desulfovibrionaceae bacterium | reverse complement strand
GGATTCCTGTTCCGGAATGGCCGATTGCTGTTCCTTGTCGGACATTCCGTGCGGCTGCGGCAGGGCCCCGGCTTCGCAGCAGGCACCATTTTGGTCTGCGGGAGGCCGCCTTCCGGCGGACCTTGAGCGCGTCATTCCCTTGAAGACGAAGCATCCCCGCCTGCCGGCCCTGGAGTGAGTGGGCCGACAGACGGGGAATTGCGGGATGTTATGTCTGTCCGGCAAGGGTGGGCGAAAGACATGCTGCGTCTTGCGCAGCTGCCTCCCCTGTTCCATTCTGACCGACTTTAGTTCCGTCTTCTGGCGATTTCCGTTCCGCCCTGCCCGACTTTTTGTTCGAGCGGACATATCCGGCTGAATGGAACGGTCCGACGCCTGGCCTGAAAGCCGGGAGCCCCGGCTCAGCTTGCGGGCTGCAGGGCCTGGCGCGCCGCCCGCTCCACCATCTCCTCCCAGAGAAGCAGTCCGCGCCCGGTGCCGCAGTCCCCCGCCTGCAGGCAGTCCGCAGCGAAGGGGGCGAGCAGGGACTCGAGCTCCACGCAGACTTCGGCCACCCTGGCCATGTGCCCGGGGCCGTGCCCTCGGCGCTGTCAAACTTCGGGAACCTGATGGGCAGAAAGGGCCAGGCGGAGCGCTTGGCAATGCGCAGACCGCAGCCCTTCACCATGAAGAGCGTCCGGCAGAAGAAGGGCCGGGCGCAGAGCTCCGCCCACAGGCCGGAGTCGCGAATCTGGGCCATGGGCCGTGCGCGGATCACGGCGAGGTCGATGTTCTCCAGCACGGCCGCACGCGCGAGGGCCCTGCGCTCGGCCATCGTGTCCCTGAGGCTGAAGACGTGCTCCAGATTCGGATCATAGGGCGCTCTCTCGAACGACCAGCGCAGAACGTACACCATCCGGTACAGGAACTCGCAGTAGAGGGCGTCGCTGAAATTGCAGCAGCCGCTTCTGCCGCCCTCGGCAGAGACAACAAAGAGAGGCACGGGCATCTTCAGCTCCGGATGGCGGACTCTGGCAGTCAGCGTCAGCATCAGGCGCAGCGCGTTCGCCTCGTCCTCCGGGGTGAGAAAACCGAAGCGGCGCAGTGCATCCGCCGTCCGCGGCAGACCGATCATGGTTTCCACTGCTCTGCCTCCTCTCCTTTTCCGCGCCGACAGGAGGGACCTGCCCGGAGCGACATGTGTCCTCGGACAGGCCCCGGCACTGTCTGCCTACGGAGTCACGATGTTGAAGCCTGTGGCCGGCGCCTCCTCGAAGACCGCGAAGAGGGCCTGCAGGGCGCCCGCCTCTCCCTGCTCCAGGACCTGGCCTTCGGCAAGGGCCGCGCCCGCGTCAAGCTCGCCCGCGGCAAGCCGGTCCAGAGTGCGCCTTGTCATCGGGCAGGTGGCTGCGGCGCCTTCGTCGGCAGCGGGCCAGCAGCTCAGCACGCTGTTCGCGAGGAGCGCGCACCAGGTCTCGCCCGTGTCGGTCAGGCTTATGTTGACGGCAAGCCGCACCCCCGCGGCCCTGGCGGGGTCCAGGGTGGTGGCCAGGAAGGCCAGGACCGCGTCGGTCGGCAGATTTTCCAGTGAGGCGCTCGAAGCCGTGCGCTGCGGCAGATGCGCCGGCCCCTCGCGCAGCTCCTTCGCCCCCTGCAGGTAGCTGTTGCGCCAGGTGGCGCATTCCGCCTGCCAGCCGAGCTGCTCGTAGGTGTCGGCCAGCAGCGCTTCGGCCTCGGCGCCGCCCAGGCCGGAGAAGACCAGATGGTTCAGGACCGTCACGGCCCAGCGGTACTCGCCCTTCTCGTAGCTCTCCCTGGCCTTGCGCAGGGTCTCCTCCGGGCCGCCCATGAACTCGACGTACTTTCTGCCGCCCTCTTCCGGCGGCAGGGGGTTGAGGTTGGCGGGCACGCCGTCGTACCAGCCAAGGTACCACTGATAGGTGGCCTTCACGTTGTGGTTCAGGGAGCCGTAGTAGCCGCGGCTGCACCATTCGCTGTTCAGACTCTCGGGCAGGGCGAGATCCTCGGCGATTTCGACCATGGTCTGCCCGTGCCTGATGGCGCGGACCGTCTGATCGTTGATGTACTTGTAGAGGTCGCGCTGCTTTTCCAGCAGATCCTTCACCGCCGCCGTGCCCCAGCACGGCCAGTGATGGGTGATAAACATGACGTCCGTCCCGTCTCCGAACAGATGCAGGGCCTCCTGCAGGTACTGGGCCCACATGAAGGCGGATCTGGCCTTGGCGCCGCGCAGGGGCAGCAGGTTGTGCAGGTGGCTGTTGACAAGCTCGGCCATGCACAGGGCCCGGAACTGCGGCAGGTAGACGCACATCTCGGCCGGGGCCTCGGTCTCCGGCGTCATCTGGAAGACGAAGTCCACGCCGTCTATGGTC
>JAUNSE010000226.1 GCA_030539415.1 Desulfovibrionaceae bacterium | reverse complement strand
CTTGATGGTGGCCATGCGGACGTCCCCTACTCGGCGCCGGCGGCGCACCAGGCGCGCAGCTTCTCGAGCTGGGCGGCCACGGACTTCGGACCCGTGCCGCCGGGCGTCTCCCTGCGGCGCACGGCGGCGCGGGGATCGAGCACCGGATAGACATCGTCCTCAAAGCGGCTGTCCAGCCCGCGCAGCTCGTCCAGGGCGAGCTCCTCCAGGGTGCAGCCCTTCCTCTCGGCCAGAGCCACGGCGTGGCCGGTGATGTGATGGGCCTCGCGGAAGGGAATGCCCTTGCCCACAAGGTAGTCGGCCATTTCGGTGGCGTTGAGGAAGCCGCGGCGGCAGGCCTCCTCCATGCGGTCGGTGTTGAAGGTGATTTCGGAGAGCATGCCCTCCATCACGTGCAGGGAGGTGGACACGGTGTGGTTCGCGTCCATGAAGCCCTCCTTGTCCTCCTGCAGGTCCCTGTTGTAGGCGAGCGGCAGGCCCTTGACCACGGTCAGCAGGCCCATGAGGGCGCCGTCCACGCGGCCGGTGCGGCCGCGCATGAGCTCGGCCACGTCGGGGTTCTTCTTCTGCGGCATGATTGAGGAGCCGGTGGAGTAGCCGTCGGAGAGGCGGATGTAGCCGAAGTTGGGATTGGCCCAGAGAATGAGCTCCTCGCACAGGCGGGAGAGGTGGGTCATGATGAGGGAGCCGTCAAAGAGGGCCTCGAGCACGAAGTCGCGGTCGGAGACGGCGTCCATGGAATTGGGGTAGATGCCCTCGAAGCCCACGTCCTCGGCCACGGAGACCGGATCCAGCGGATAGGTGGTGCCGGCCAGAGCCGCGGCGCCCAGAGGCGAGGTGCGCACGCGGTGCAGGGTGTCGGTCAGGCGGTCGTAGTCGCGGCGCAGCATCCAGGCGTAGGCCAGCAGATGGTGGGCCAGGCTCACGGGCTGGGCGGGCTGCAGATGGGTGCAGCCGGGCAGGATGTGGTCGGCGTGGTCGGCGGCGATGGAGGCGATGCGCTGCACCAGGGCGCGCACCAGCACCTGCCACTGGGCCAGGGAGTCGGAGACGTAGAGCCTGAAGGACAGGCCCACCTGATCGTTGCGGGAGCGGCCGGTGTGCAGGCGCTTGCCCACATCGCCCACAATCTCGGTGAGGCGGGCCTCGATGTTCATGTGCACGTCTTCGAGTTCGGAGCGCCACACGAAGCGGCCGGAGCGGATTTCCTCGGCGACTTTGTCCAGACCCTCGACCAGGATGCGGCCCTCTTCCTCGGTCAGAATGCCCTGGCGGGCAAGCATGCGGGCATGGGCCTGCGACCCGCGTATATCCTGGGGAGCCAGGTTCTTGTCATAGGAGACGGATTCGGTGTAGTCGGCGACGGCTTCCTTGGGACCCTCGGAAAAACGGCCGCCCCAGCTGGCGTTTGTTTTCATGTGTGCTCGATGCGGATGATGGATGTTGACAATGAACAGGCCGTGCGGCCTGTCAGATGCGGTATTGCGGAGTCTTTCTGTTTACCTATTTTCCCCTGGCAAGGCAAGGGAGACAGAAAAAACCGCAGTGGCGGCGAAGGCATGGCCGGGGCCTGACCAGTGGTCTGCCCGGCCGCCCGGCCGCGGTGCGGGGCGCCGGCAGACGGCAGGGTGAGGCCCTGTCCGCGGTCGCTGAGGAAGAGTTCCTGGCGAAGGGGAAGGTGCGGGAGCGGCAGCCCCGCGCAAGGCACCGGCCGGAGCAAAAACCCGGGCCCGATGGGCCGGCTCCCGGCCGGAGGTGACGATTCAGGCCTGTGCCCGGGTCGCGAGGCAAAGGCAGGCTCGGGAAGGAGGGAATGGCGCGGCAGCGGCGGCCTGTGACCGAGGAGCCGCCCGGTGCATGCGTCTTTAGCCGGGAAAGGCGCTCCGGCAGCGGAAGCGGAGCGGGCCAGGCAGCTGAAACAAGGGCATGTTCCAAAGCGGACAGCCGGCATTCGGAGCCCGCTTCGGATCATGTGAAATATGGAACTTGAAGATCAGGAAACAATGATTCTCAATACGCTTTAATTGCTTGATTTAAACAAGTTGGCCCCGTTCTTGCAGGAAAAAACGCGGCGGCCAAATTAAAAGAAAAAACAGCGAAAAGCTATGTAATTCGAAAGGTTAAGTCCTGCGAAGGATGTCGTTTTCCAAGAGTGAATCTTGCACAAAGATTTTGCCTGTGGCAGTCTCTGAAACATCATTTTTTTCTCCCCATTTTTCATCTTCTTCCCCTATTTCGACTGCCGGCAGCGCGGCCTGTTCCATACGGACAGGCGCGTCTTTTGGCGGTGCATGACAAGGATGGTGGTACAGGCTATGACGTCTCTTTCCATGACGCAGCAGCAGAGACAGATACAGACGCTCAAGATGACCCCCCAGCTTCAGCAGGCCATCAAGCTTCTGCCCCAGTCTCATCAGGAGCTGCTGGAGACCATACAGACCGCGCTGCAGGAAAATCCCTACCTGGAAGTGCAGGAGGTTGACCGCTCCCCCGAGGAGCAGCGCCAGGCGCAGGAAGAGGAGAGGGCGGCCGAGCCCCAGGAAACCACCTACGAGCAGGATGCCTCGCGCAATGCTGACTGGGAGGACTATCTGGGCGACTTCGCGAGCTCTCCCAGGGATTCCCAGCAGCGCGAGTACCAGGAGGAAGAGGAGACTCTTTCCGCCGAGCAGCGCTACTCCGAAAAGCCGACCCTGTCCGGGCATCTGCTCTGGCAGCTGCGCCTCTCCTCGCTGACCGAGGAGGAGATGGCCATAGGCGAGCTCATCATCGGCAATCTGGACTCCAAGGGCCGCCTGCAGGCCACGGTCGAGGAGCTGGCCGAGATGGCGAAGAGCACGCCCGCGAAGGTGGAGTCCGTGCTCAAGCGCATACAGGTCTTCGACCCCATCGGCGTGGCCTGCCGCGACCTGCGCGAGTGCCTGCTGGTGCAGGTCCGCGAGAAGGGCCTGGATCAGGACCCCGTGCTGGTCTCCATCATCTCCGACCATCTGGGCGACTTCGAATCCAACCGCCTGAAGCCTTTGATGCACCGCTTCAAGCTGGACGAGGAGGACCTGCGCGACTATCTGGCCGTGATCCGCAGCCTGGAGCCCTATCCGGGCGCGAGTCTGGGCGGCGGCGAGGCCCACTACGTGAGCCCTGACGCCACCGTGCGCAAGGTCGGCAACGACTTCGTGATTTTCCTGAACGACGACGACATACCGCAGCTGACCATATCCGACATTCCGCAGGTCTCCCTGGACGGCGAGGGCAAGAGCTCCGCTGCCGGAAAGGACAAAAAGGAGAAGGGCCGCGGCCGCGGCAGGGACGAGGTGAAGGCCTACTGCAGCGAGAAGATGCGCGACGCCAAGTGGCTCATCCGCAGCATCGAGCAGCGCAGCAAGACCCTGGTCAAGGTCATCGAGAGCGTGGTGCGCCATCAGCGCGAGTTCTTCGAGAACGGCCCGAGCGGCCTGAAGCCCCTCATCCTGAACGAGATTGCCGAGGACATCGGCATGCACGAGTCCACGGTGAGCCGCATCACCTCCAACAAGTACATCGCCACGCCGCACGGCATCTTCCTGCTGAAGTATTTCTTCAATTCGGCCGTCTCCATGTCCGACGGCAGCCAGGTGGGCTCCGAGAGCGTCAAGGATCTCATCAAGAAGATGGTCGACAGGGAGGACAAGAAGAAGCCTCTGAGCGACGATGCCATCGTGAAGGAGCTCAAGAACCAGCTGGGCGTGGAAATTGCCCGCAGGACCGTGGGCAAGTACAGGGAGGCGCTGAACATCCCCTCCTCCTCCAAGCGCAAGAAGGTCTTCTAGAGCCCCTATTGAGCCGATTCTGCGGGGCATGGCCCCCGGTGTCGAAGGCCCGCCCTGTCCGCCGTCCGCGGACGAGGCGGGTCTTTCCTTTGACGTGCCGTATGGTCTGCCGGGAGGAAGTGCTCCGATGGACTGTTGAAGAGAGCGGTTTCTGCCGGAAGGAGCCAGCCGGGGCGGGACAGGGCCGGGCCGGCCCGGGAGAGCCGGGGAGCATGGAAGCGCCCGGACGGCGGAAAGCCGGCAGCGGGAGCCCGGCATGATTCCGTGTCGGGAGCAGATTGCAGCACAGGCGGAGATATTGCCCTTGAATCTGTCAGAAAACAGGCATGATGCTCTGTTACAGCATCATGCGGCGAATGGAAGCCGGCCGGAAAGCGGCGGACAAGCGTTGAAAGTGCCGTGAAGCGGTTGACAAGTTGGCCCGGCAATGCGATTTTTG
>JAUNSE010000225.1 GCA_030539415.1 Desulfovibrionaceae bacterium | reverse complement strand
AGACCGCTGCGGAGACTCCCGCCGAGGCTTCCTCGGCTTCCTCCAAGGCTTCCCCCGAGACTTCCGAGGCCGCTTCCTCTGTCTCCGGCAGGGCCGAGACCGGAAAGCCGCGCGTGAAGCGCTCTGCCAGAACTGCCAGAACCGGCAGGACGGCCGTCCGCAGGCCCCGCAAGGTCATCAGGACCGCAAGGCCCGGTGAGACGGCTTCCTCGGCGGGAGATACCGGCCACACCGCGGACTCCGGCCGGGAGGCAATGGTCCGTGCCGCGGCCTCCATGTTCGGGTCTCCCGGCACCCTCGCTCCTGATCTCAACGCCCTGCTTGCCGCGCTGCCCGGCCGGCAGCTGCCGGCCGGGGCGCTTGAGCCCAGAGAAATTCCCTCGGGCTTAGCCCTGCACTGCCTCGGCCTGCACGGGACCGGGGACGGCATCCTTTACGCCCTTGTCAACAGGGGAAAGGTGGTGCGCGTCGGGAACGAGTGGCTGGTCTGGAACGGCTGGTACTGGGAGCGCGACCAGCTCCCTCCCGACCACATGGCCCGACAGCTCTGCGAGCGCGTGGCCAAGGTCTGGACCAACTGCGCGAGACTCTGGGCCCGGCAGCTCGCGCACGACATCGCAAGGCACGGCGGCGTGCGCACGCAGGAACTGCAGAAGCGCATCGGCCTGGCGCAGTTCCACGCGGAGATGGTGCAGACCGAGGAGGGGCAGAAGCGCTGCCTTGCCGCAGCCGCCGGCAATCCCCTGCTCTCCCTGATCGGCCCGGCCAGCGGCTTTGACCGCCAGAAGTGGATGCTTCCCTGCGCCAACGGCGTGGTGGATCTCTTCTCCGGCGAACTGATGGCCGGAGATCCGCGCGATGCTCTGCTGCACCACACCTCGGCGGCCTTTCGCGGTCTGGACGCCCCCTGCCCCACGTGGCAGGCCTATGTCAGGGACGTGGTTGGCGGCGCCGAGATGGCGGACTTCCTGCAGCGCTTTCTCGGAGGCGCGCTGGCGGGCCTGAACGACTCGAAGCACCTCCTTCTGCGCGGCGGGGAGAACAGCGGAGCCCGTCTCCTTGTCCGCATGATCTGCCAGGCTCTGGGCGGCAGCGACACTCCTCTGGCGGCCCAGATCCCCGGGCAGATGGCCGGATACGAGTTCGGCCTCCCGTTCGTCTCCCCGTCCGGGGCTTCCGGCACGAGCGAAATTTCCGGCCCGCTCGGGGCGTCCGGCCTGCGCCGCGCCCTGCGTCTGCTCTTTGTCGAGGGCGGGCTCTGGCGCACCCCTTCCCTGCAGGGCACGGCCCAGCTCGCGTGGACGGCCCGCGTGCTGACCGGCAGCTCCGACCCGAACGACGCTCCGGCCTTCTGCCTGCTGGCCGACGCCGTGCCTCCCGCTCCTCTGGCCGACAAGCCCTTCTGGGACAATCTGCTGGTGGCGGATCTGCCCCTGGTCTTCGTGGACAGGGAGCCCAGGGCGCCGCACGAGCGCCGTCGCGATCCCGGTCTCGAGGATGAGCTGGTGAGGGAGCTGCCCGGCATCCTGGCCTGGCTCGTGCAGGGCGCCATCCTCTGCCGCAGGGAGGGCCTCTGCCTGCCGAGGCGCGTGCAGCTCGCCTCCGGCGACGGCCTCAGCGAGGGCGCCGTGGTCTCCCAGTTCCTGGAAGACTGCTGCCAGCTGATCCCGGCCGAAAACAGGTTTCCGTTCTGGCAGATCTACGATGCCTTTGTCTGGTGGTACCAGCGCGTGATGGCTCCCGGCTCCCGCGTTCCCGACAGAAAGTGGCTGGCAGCGCAGCTGAACAGGCGCTATGACCGCTGCCACAGCGACGGAATGCTGCACTACAAGGGCATGGGCGTGCGTCCGGACATCACCGAGCGCGTGGAGAAGGCCTAGGCCGGAAAGGAGGCCGGCAAGGACTAACACCCCAAAAGCCCTGACGGGGCCTTGAAAGAGGCCCTGAAGGGCTTGTGCAACGGCCCTGAAGGGCATTGAAATGGGCAGGGGAGCGGAAGACGCTCTCCTGCCCTGCTCGTATCTGACAGATTGTTGAAAAGGCTGCTCGGAAGGATGTTCCGGGGCCGGTTCAGAAGAAGATCGGAAGACGGCTCCGGAAGAGGCCCGGGATGCCGGCTCCGGAGAGAACCGGGACGCGGATCAGCTCTCCTGTTTGGTGGAGCAGTCCCAGAACTCCTTCATGGGCTTCATGTTGAGGCGCAGTTCGAAGTCCTTCAGGGCTTCGCCGCGCATCCAGAGCACGGGCTCCTTCTTCTCGTTCAGCAGCATGACGCCTTTGATGCCGTCCACTTCCTGTATGGCTATGCCGGCGGGGCGGCTGGTTTCGTCCGGTTTCGGTCTGGTGCCCATCATGGTGGTGCTTCCTCCTGTCTGCGCGGCGGGCGGATATGTCCTGGTTGCCGGCTCCTGCTGTGATGCCGCAGGGCCGGGAGCGGGCCGCGCCGGTGTCGATTGGTCGCGTCAGGGTACGTGCCGGGGCGGGTCAGGTCAATCCTGTCAGCGTGGGAGGAATGGACCGAAACGGCATGGAGCAGGATGGAGCGGGGCAGGATGGCACGGACAGGGGACCTTGCCGGCGTGCCCGGGAACTGGCACACTTGGCCCCCGTACCGCGCCGGCTCTGTCCGGTGCGGGCATGGGCCACACGCTCATCCAGGCCGGCGGCTTGCGCGCCCCGCCGGCATGCTGACAGCAAGGTCGCGCGGGATGAGGGATGCCATGCCCATACGTTATGCGGGACCGCAGGATGCGGCCGACATGCTGGCCATCTACGGCCAGTACATCGAGACGGAGATTACTTTCGAGACGAAACTCCCCACTGTGGAGGAGTTTGCCGGCCGGATCAAGGGCGTGCAGCACATCTATCCGTGGCTGCTCCTGGAGGAGGACGGGCGCTGCGCGGCCTACTGCTACGCGCACTGTCCGTGGGAGCGGTCCGCCTATCAGTGGAACGCCGAGCTCTCCGTCTATGTGGACAAGGCCTTCTGCGGGCGGGGTCTGGGGCGGCGCCTCTACGCTGTCATGCTGGACCTTTTGCGCTGCCAGAACGTGCGCGTGGCCCTTGGCTGCATCACCATTCCCAACCCGGCGAGCATCGCCCTGCACAGGCATTTCGGCTTCGAGGAGGCGGCGGTCTTCGAGAACGCCGGCTGGAAGAACGGGCGCTGGTGGAACGTGGCCTGGTATTCGAGGCCGATTCTGGATGGTTTCAACGCGCCGCGGCCCCTGCTCTCCTGGACCAGGGTGCCGCCCGAGAAGGCGGGGAGGATTCTGGCGGAGCTGGGGCCCGAGCCGAAGAAGTGGCTCGTGTAGAGACTGCCGGAGAGAAGCCCGGAGAAGAGCCTGGAAAAGATCCGCGTGGGCGATTTGAGAGGCCTTGGGCGGAGCCTGGAGAGGGACGTGAGGCCCCGGAGAGGCAAGACGGGCGATGATCCTTGGTGAAGGGCGTTCGACTGCGAACCCTGAGGGAGAGCGGCGCTGCTCCCGGTGAGGGGCGGCCTCGTGCGGGTTCTGTCCGCAAAGTGCGGGGCCGGGAGACAGGCGTTCAGGCTGGCGTCCTGCCCGGTCAGCCAGAGAGCCGCATGGTCAAAATGGGGTACGGGCGGCCCTGGGCATCCAGCGGGGAGCGCTCTGTCACGTGGAAGCCCATGTGCTCGTAGAAGCCGACGGCCTGCGTGTTCTGCTCGTTGACGGTCACACGGGTGACATTGCGGTGTCTGACGGCCTCTTCCAGCAGGGCGCGGCCGATGCCCCGGCCTCTGCTCTCGGCTGCCACAAAGAGCATGGCGCACTCCGCTCCGGCAAGGCCCATGAAGGCCACCGGCGAGCCATTCTCTTCGGCTGTAAGGAGCACGGGCACGGCTGTGAGGTAGGACGGCATCTCCCGCTTCAGGACCGTGAAGTCACTTTGCGCCAGAAAGTCGTGCGTGGCGAGGACGGATGACGCCCAGACCTCGACAAGCCGGGCCAGCAGGGCCGGGTTTCTGTCTGTCACCTCGTGTATGCTGATCATGGGAGGACTCCTTGTGCCGCGGCCGGTGAGACTGGTCGGCGGGCGTGCCGGGAAGGATGTGGTGCGGAGCTACGGGCAGGCCTGAGCCGCAGGGGCCGGTCTGCCGGCTTTGCTAGCCGGGCGCGATCCATCGGAGCTGGGGCCGCCGGCTTTGGTGCGCCACGCTTGCGGTGCGCCGGCGGTGGCTTCTAATTGGAAGTGCAACGCTTAATATGATTCGCTTGAGATTTCAGTA
>JAUNSE010000224.1 GCA_030539415.1 Desulfovibrionaceae bacterium | reverse complement strand
CTGACAGTATGCCTGACTTTCCGTGCGGGAGGTCGGGCAGCGTCGAGGGAAGGAAGGTTTTTCGCAGAGACTGTTATACTTGCCGGAAACAGTCGAGGCAAGAGCCCGAACGTCCTCTGCTCCCGGTCTTCTTGCAAGCTTGGGTACCCGGTGGTAGAGAGTCGCTGTGTCTTTTTCAGGCGGATGCAGGTCCGTCCGAAAACCGTGCCGCGCGCCCGAGCGCGCCTTTCCGCATCAGCCGCGATTCAGAAGGACTGCCTCCGCAGGGACAGGCTTTCAATCAGGACAGAACACAAGGACAGATCTCCAGAAAAGATCTCTTAAGGACAGAAAATGCTTGACCTCAAACGCATACAGAAGCAGCCCGAAGTGCTGGCCAAGGCCCTGAAGGACCGCCACTCCTCTCTGACCATCGAGGAATTTCAGAAGATGGACGCCGAGCGGCGCGCGTATATCGCCGAAGTCGAGGAGCTCAAGAGCCGCCGCAATCAGGCCTCCCAGGAAGTTGCCAGAATGAAGCGCGCGGGCCAGGACGCAACCGCCCTGCTGGCCGATCTCGGCGAGCTGTCTGCCCGCATCAAGGCTCTGGACGTGAAGACCGACGAGGCCCGGGCCCGAGTCGAGGACTGGCTCATGGGCGTGCCGAACATTCCCGATGCCTCCGTGCCGCTGGGCAGGGACGAAACCGAGAATGTGGAAATTGCCAGATACGGCACCATCCCCGCCTTCGACTTCGAGCCGCTGGCGCACTGGGAGCTGGGCGCCCGTCTCAAGGGGCTGGATTTCGAGCGGGCCGCGCGCCTGTCCGGCAGCCGCTTCGTGGTGTCCCTGGGCTGGGCGGCCCGTCTGGACCGCGCCCTGGTCAATTTCTTCCTTGACGTGCACACGCAGGAAGACGGCTACATCGAGGTCATTCCCCCGGCCATTGTCAACAAGGAGACCATGACCGGCACGGGCCAGCTCCCCAAGTTCGAAGAGGACCTCTTCAAGCTGCGCGAGGGGCTGTACCTCATTCCGACCGCCGAAGTGCCCCTGACCAATCTGCACGCCGGCGAAGTTCTGGCCGAGGAGGATCTGCCCCGCGCCTACACGGCGGCCACGCCCTGCTTCCGTTCCGAGGCCGGTTCCGCGGGCAAGGACACGCGCGGTCTCATCCGCATGCATCAGTTCACCAAGGTGGAGATGGTGCGCTTTGCCCATCCCGATGACAGCTTCAACCAGCTGGAGCTCATGACCGGCCACGCCAGGAAGCTGCTCGAAAAGCTGGAGCTGCCGTTCCGTCAGATTGTGCTGTGCACCGGAGACATGGGCTTCGGCTCGGCCAAGACCTACGACATCGAGGTCTGGCTGCCCAATCAGAAAACCTACAGGGAAATCTCCTCCTGCTCCAACTGCATCGACTTCCAGGCCCGCCGCGCCAACATCCGCTTCAAGCCCAAGGGCGGCAAGTCGGCCTATGTGCACACGCTCAACGGTTCCGGGCTGCCCACCGGCCGCACCATCGCGGCAATCATGGAAAACGGCCAGCAGAAGGACGGAACCATTGTCCTGCCCAAGGTGCTGGTGCCCTATATGGGCGGCATGGAAGCCATTGAGCCTGACTCTCGTCTGATCTAGCAGCTTCCTCGAAATATTCGCGCAATAATGACAGACCCCTTCCCTGATACGGAAGGGGTCTTTTGCATGTTCTACTATCTGTATGATTGCTGTTTGCGGAATACAGATATGAAACAGGTCTGTAACATTGAATATTTCATATTATAATTAGTTGACCTTGACTGCTTTGAGGACTATTGCACTCCGGAAAACAATGCATCGGTTCTGGTAATAAGCATGAGCCCTCACACAGCTGCCTCCCCATATGTGCGCAAGGCGCGAATTCGTCAGTCTCTGCACCGCTTCGCGGCGCTGGCAGCGATTCTTCTTCTGTCTCTGGCTGTCTACGAGGCGCTGTTCTGGTCCACGCTCAAGAAGGAGATAGTTGACACTTCGGTTTTCGCCGCGCGTTCGACTGCTGCGAGCCTGGCGTACCGCATTGAGCCGGGACTGCGCTATGGCAAGGCCCTTGAGAGGTACCCCGGTCTTGAGGTCCTGCTCGAGCAGGCGGCGAAAAGCTGCGGCATGCCCGTGGCCGTGCTTTCCGCGCAGGGGCGGATTCTGCTGACTGCCGGCAGCTTTCCCGCTTCTGCGGGCGACCTTGTGCCGGAGTCCTGCACAGCTGGCGTGCCCGTCCCCGGGGGAGCGGAGTCGTCCGGCAGACAGGCGGACGGCGCCAGGGAGATTGCCTGGTATTCGGGACGCCTGCATCTTGTGACTCTGCATGCCTCGGCAGGTAGCGCGGCTGTCTGGGTCGATGATGACCGCATTGCCGGCAGCCTGTTCGATCGCTGGTGCGGCGAAGCCCTTCCCCACCTGTTCATCGTAGTTCTGGGCCTCCTGCTCTTCGAAATCGTCAACGCCTTTGCCGCTTCGCGCAGGGCACGCTCCGGGCAATGGCTTCCCGTGGGCATTCTGAGTCTTGTCATCCTGGTCTGCGGCATGCACAGCGTCTGGTCGGGCATGACCGCCCATACGGGGGCGCTGACCGCCAGCATGCGCAGTCTGTCGGAGATTCTTTCGCAGGACCTGGGCAGACTGCTGCAGGCCGGCGGCCGTCTGGACCGGGTGCCGGATGCGGATCGCTTTCTCGCGCGGGCGGCCGGCATCTACAGGGACAGCGTGCGCATCGAGCTTCTGAGCGGATCGACAGTTCTGGCTGCCAGCGGAGTGATTGAGGATGTCCCGGCCGCACTGTCCCGGCTGGCACCTTCTTTCAGGCCCCTGACCGTGAGCCTGACATCCCCCGGGACAGGACACGCGGCACGGGAGACGGCCGGCCGGTCTCCGGAGCATGATATGTCCGTCACGGGGGAGGCTCCGGGCATGGCGGTCAGGTTGAGGCTCAGCCGGACCGTCTGGCTGGCCATGCTGTTCGATGCGGTGCTGGATGTCCTGAGCATCGCCATTGTGGCCGTTGTCTTCCTGATGGAGCTGCTCACCCTGCTCGGTCGCCTGGCGCAGGCAGGGAGGGCAGCCGGAAGGGGAACGGCCGCGGCGCCCGGCCCGGAGTGCGCCGTGCTGCTGACCCGGCCTCTCATGTTCGGGCTGCTGGTGGCCGTGAGCCTGCCGACAACCTTTCTGCCGCTGTACATGGACGAACTTGTTGATCCTCAGCATCCGGCCCGTCTTCTGCTGCTTTGTCTGCCCGCCTCCATACAGCTTGGAGCAGCGGCCCTCAGCACGATAGCGGCCGGGGGCTGGTGCAGCCGCCGCGGAGTGCCGGTGCCGATTCTGACCGGCATGATGCTGCTTGCGGCGGGCTCGCTCGCGGCCATGTTCAGCCTCGCTCCGTGGCACTATCTTGCCGCCTCCGCGCTGCTGGGTGCTGGCTTCGGCCTCGTCTCCCTGGCGCTCGAGGTCGTCGCGGTGCGCGGAAATCATCTTGCCGACATGCAGGCCGGCAATGTGGCCGGCGATATGTGCGGTCTGGTGCTGGGCGGCATGCTGGCCGAACGCTTCGGCTATGCGGCGGTTTTCGGCATATCCGGACTGCTTCTTCTGTTTGTGCTGGTTCTGCAGCTTCCTGTTCTCAGGACGGAATGGAAAAGGCCGGCGGAAGCAGCTTCAGTTCCCGCAGGCTTCGCTTCCGGAGGGCTCGTGCGGCGCATGCGGGAACTGCTGGGAACGGCAGGGCGGTACGCGTGCAGTCCTGGACTGGCCCTTCTGCTTGTCTGCGTCACTCTGCCCCATTACATGGCCGAAGCGGCTGTCTGCAATTTTGTCATTCCTGTGGGGCTTGACGAAGCCGGAATGGAGCAGGCCGGCATTGCCCGCATCTTCATGCTCAACTGTCTTGTCTTCATTTTCTTCACGCCCCGTCTGTCCAGGCTGTTCGAGCGGCGCGGACGCCTTGTCCGGCCGGCCATGTGTCTTGGCGGCCTGCTGTCAGGGGCGGCTCTGGCCGGATTTGTCCTGCTGCCCGTCCTGCCGGGCAGCCTGCTGCTGATGACTGTGCTGGGGCTGACGACGGCTATCGCCGTGCCGGCGCAGAGCATGCATCTGTTTGCCCTGCCCGCGGCGGCGGGGCTCGGCACCTCCGCCACCATGAGCGTGCTGAGCACGAGCAGAACGGGCGCCTGCTTTGTCGGCCCGCTGGGCGTTGGCGCTCTGGCCATAATGATGGACGCGCAGTTCCTCATGCCGATCTGCGGCTTTGTTCTGGCCGG
The DNA here is from genome assembly GCA_030539415.1 of Desulfovibrionaceae bacterium. Lineage (GTDB taxonomy): Bacteria > Desulfobacterota > Desulfovibrionia > Desulfovibrionales > Desulfovibrionaceae > Desulfovibrio. Next base: position 4 of record JAUNSE010000224.1, on the reverse strand, counting down.
TCTG
>JAUNSE010000223.1 GCA_030539415.1 Desulfovibrionaceae bacterium | reverse complement strand
GCCGCCGCAGACCTTCGAGACCGAGGGCCTGTGGATGTGCATCCCGGACGAGGCCCGCGTGCAGGTGGAGGAGAACTTCTACCACTTCATGGGCTCCATCCACGCCCTGGAGCACGTCTCCATCGGCCTCATGCCGCTTCTGGTCATGGCCGATCGCAACGATTTCGGGGGCATCTCCACCCCCATGCACGTGCAGGTGGCGGGCCCCGCGGTCTTTGTCTACGACGGTCTGCCCGGCGGGGCGGGCCTCACGGCCGGGGCCTTCGAGCATCTGGGCGATCTGCTTGTCAACGTGCGCCGGGTGCTGGAGCAGTGTCCCTGCGAGACGGGCTGCCCCTCCTGCATACAGTCTCCCAAGTGCGGCTCCGGCAACCGCCCCCTGGACAAGCAGGGCGCCCTCTTCCTGGTGGACGCCATCCTGAAGAGCGGCGGCGAAACAAAGGTCGCGGCTCCGGACAGAGCGGCCATGAGCGCCCTGTCCGCGGAGGTCGAGACCGGCCGCGTGAAAAAGGAGTACGACGGCCCGGTCATGGTTTTCGATGTGGAGACCAGACGCTCGGCCGACGAGGTCGGAGGCTGGCGGCACGCGGACCGCATGGGCGTCTCCGTGGTCGTGGTCTGGGACGGGCAGGAGTACCGCACCTTCGGGCAGGAGGACCTTGCGGCCTGCTTTGACCTTTTGAAGACGGCGGGCCTTGTGGTGGGCTTCAACAGCTTCCGCTTTGACTACAAGGTGCTGCAGCCCTTTGCGCTCTTTCCCATGGAATCCCTCAAGGGCCTGGACATCCTGGCCGAGGTGCACAGGCACCTCAACTACCGCCTCTCCCTGGACAATCTGGCCCAGGCCACCCTGGGCCGCGGCAAGAGCGGGGACGGCCTCAAGGCCCTGGACTGGTGGAAGGAGGGCCGCATCGACGAGATCGCCGAGTACTGCCGCATGGATGTGGAGCTGACCCGGGACCTCTTCGAATACGGCCGCGAGCACGGCTACCTGCTCTTTGCCAGCAAGGCCGGCCAGAAGGTGCGCGTGCCCGTGTCCTGGTAGGAGCCGCTACCGCTTTTTGCGGCGGCGCTTCCTGGGGGGACGCTTCGCCTCCGGGAGTCTGGCGGGCTCGGCCCTGCGTATCATGTCGAGAAGCTCTTCGGACAGGCCGTCCAGCGGCAGCCCGCCGCTGGCAGCCTCGCACTCCTCAAGCTGCTTTCTCAGCTCGACGCGGCGATTGGATATTGTGCTCACATTTTCCTTGAGTCCGTCGATGCACTTTTTGAGGGAGACGAAGACGGAGGCGGCATTCTGCACAAGTTCCTCCTTCAGGACGGCTGCCCGCTCCCTGTCGATATCGCTCTCCGCTTCCGAGCCGATGCTGTTCAGCCGCTCCTGTCCCCTGACAAGGATGTCGCGCATCTCGGTCAGTCAGCTGAGGAGTTTCTCGGCATCGCGTTCTGTCTCCTTCTCTTCGGCCTGCAGGGCGCTGCGGGCGGCAAAGGCCCTGAGATCGGCGTCCGCCGGGGCGGACCGGCCGGACAGGCCGCAGAGGGGATTTGAGCCGGACAGCCCGAAAGAGGGAGCGGCAGGAATGCTGTCCTGCTCGGTGGTGACGCTGCCGGCAGCGGGAAGAGTTTTCTCGGTCATGAGATTCTCGCTGTGGGAAAGGCTGTCTGCCCGAAGCGGTGCCGTGGGCCGCGGCAAAGCGGTGAGACCCGGATGGGCCTAAGCAGGCTGCGGGGCGCAGCGCGGGCAGAGCAAAAGGCTGCCGGATGTCTCCGGACAGCCTTGCCGTTGTCTGATTTGAGATGCGGATGCCGGGCGGAATTTCCGTCCGGCGGAACAGAGGCTAGTGAGTCGCGCGGTTGTCGATGTTCACCAGCTCGTCGTTCAGCCAGTAGTTGATGGGCGTGTCGATGCCGAGCTTGCGTCCCTTTTCCAGCACGGTGCCGGCAAAGAGGGCCATCTCGGTGCGGCGGCCGGCCAGGGCGTCCTGGCGCATGGAGGGCATGGAATCGGAGGAGAGGCCGTCCAGCACGCGCTTGTACTCCTCGAAGTCCTTCTCGGTCAGGTTGACGCCCTCGGCGTTGGCAATGGCCATGGCCTCGCGCATGGCGCCGAGACACATCTCGCGCTGCATGCCCTCTTCCTTCACCGTGCCGTAGGTGCCCTCGAAAACGGTGACGCACTGATTGACGCCCACATTGAGCATCCACTTGCAGTAGAGCCTGTGCTCGATGTCATCGTCCCCGACGGCCTTGATGCCGGCGGCATTGAGGAAGTCCAGGGTCTTTTTCAGCGGCTCGGCAAGATCGTCGCGTCCCTTCGGAGCGCCGATATAGAGCATGCCGGCATGGGTGGCGGTCATGGTCTGGTCCACGCGCAGGGCGTCCATGCCCTGGGAGACGCAGCGCAGCACCTTCGCGTCGGGATAGGCCTTTTCCAGGAACTCCTCGCTGGTGATGCCGTTCAGGACGGAGACCACGATGGTGCCGGGGCCCATGTGGTTGCGGATGTCCGCTATGGCGGAGTCCAGGGTGGTGCCCTTGACGGCCACGAGCATGAGCTCGGCCGGCTGCTCGGGCTTGTCCTCGGGAGCGAGGTAGTTCAGCTCGAGCTTCGTGCCGTTGCAGAAGACGCCGGTTTTCGCATATCTGGCCTGCCGTTCCTTGTCGGCAATGATGGTCAGGGTGCACAGGTCGGGCCTGCGGACCAGGATATCGCTGTAAAGGATGCCCAGGGCGCCCAGACCGATCAGGGATACGCGCAGAGGAGATGACATAGTGCCTCCTTGAGAGTGATTGTTCGTGGGCGCAGTGTACAACAGCTGACAGAGACGGCAAGAGGGAAGGGCGGCCGGAGGCCCCGTGTTTTTTCATGTCCGGGGCCGCTCGTGCCGGATCCTTGCGCCCCTTCCGGGCAGGGCGTTCAGACGACTCAGGCTATTCTTCCCGGAAGCCCCCGTGCCTGCCTGACTAGGGAGTCGACAAAGTACGCAAGCCAGGCCGTATAGTCGGGTGCATCCCCCCAGATGGTCTTCTGCGCCTCGCGCAGGGCCCTGTAGTAGCCGTCGCGCTCGGCCTCTATGGCCGCTTCCATGGAGGCATAGGGCATGTGGCTGTAGCCCTGGCGCAGCATGAGCAGGTTCGTCAGAGCCCTGGAGAGGCGGCCGTTGCCGTCCATGAAGGGATGGATGGCCAGAAAATGCACGATAAAGACCCCGATGATCAGCACCGGATGCAGGATCTTCAGGTCGAGCTCCTCGTTGGTCCAGGCCACAAGGCTCTCCATGAAGCGCGGCGTGTCGAAGGCCGAGGCCGTCAGGAAGATGCCGCAGCTCGCCGTCTCCCAGTCCGCGTCGCTCACGTACAGGGCGTTTTCCGAGGTCTTGTATCTGCCGCGGTGGCGGGTGTCCTTCTCCGAGGGCATCAGCAGAATCTTGTGCAGCTGCCTGATGTAGTTCTCGGTCAGGGGGATATGTTCATGGTTGTCGAACACGGTTTCGAGCAGGTCGAGGCAGCCCGCCACCTCCTGCTCGTCCCGCCTGCGCAGCCGCTCGCCCCGGGCGCGGCGCACGATGAGCGCCTCCACATCGGCATCGGAAAGGCGGCTTCCCTCGAGGCGGGTGGAGGCCCCGGCAGAGGCGACGAGGGTGCGGCGCAGGGCCGCAAGTTCGGCCGGGTCCGGGCCCGCGCCGGTCATGCCGCGGAAGAGGGCGGCCCTATCGTCTAGCTCGGCAAGGGCGCCGAGCAGATCCTTGGTGAGGACAACATTCTTTCTGTCTGTGATCATCTGCTTCTCCGTTTTTCGCCTGACCCGTGGTGATCTGTGAGGTGTATTTTTTGCGGATACATTGAAAAACAGTCGGCCGTCAAGCGGCGGAAGGAAAAAATCAGCAGCGGGACAGCGCCTGACCCGTGCGCGGCCCTGTGCCGTATGGAAAAGCATCTGTTTCGCTTTTGCGGCCATTTTCCAATTTTTTTGACAAATGTCCTTGTCTCTCAATATCATGCGGAGACATAGTCACAGTGTCCGATGAATGGTCAGCGGCTTGGCGAGACAGGGTTTCCGGGCAGAAATCCTCCTCTTGCGCCGCTGAACGCGCCACTCGTCCGGACAGAAGGAGGAGGCCCGCCATTCGCGGCCAAGGATTTGTCCTCCCCGGGCGCCTGCCCCGCGAAAACGGACCGCCCTCCTTCCCCCCATGCCCCGGCACGGCTCCCCCCGTCGCCCGGCGAATTTTTGGGTCTTCCACATAAACCGTGGTTATGGTTTGGGGAAGCCTAGAGACAATTTTTG
>JAUNSE010000222.1 GCA_030539415.1 Desulfovibrionaceae bacterium | reverse complement strand
CTCCCTGACCTCTATCCTAGTCGTGAAGCTGTCCGCCTGACGCCCGAAGGCATTGCGCATGACACTGATATCCATGATGCCCAGACGCGGCTGGTCTGGATAATCAGGGAGTTTTTCCGCCATAAGCATCATGCCTGCGCACGTGCCCAGCACGGGCACACCGGAGAGACAGAGTTCGCGCAGCGGCTGCATCAGCCCCTCTTCGGCAAGCAGCCTTCCCATGACAGTGCTCTCTCCGCCGGGCAGCACCACGCCGTCAAGATTGTCCAGGTCGGCCTGGGCGCGTATCTCGCGCGTCTCGGCTCCGCAGCGTTCCAGAGCCCGCGCGTGCTCCCTGAAAGCGCCCTGCAGAGCCAGTATTCCGATGCGCCGGGCCATTACCAGCCTCGCTCCTGCATGCGCTGTTCGGCCGGAATCGAGGCTATTTCCAGACCGGGCATGGCTTCGCCGAGCCCGGTGGACACCTCGGCCAGCATCTTGTAGTCCCTGTAGTGAGAGACAGCCGCAACAATGGCGCGGGCGCGTCTGGCCGGGTCGGAAGACTTGAAGATGCCGGATCCCACAAAGACGCCGTCACATCCGAGTTCCATCATCAGCGCGGCATCGGCAGGCGTGGCTATGCCGCCGGCCGCAAAATTGACGACGGGAAGGCGTCCAAGCTCGCGGGTCTTCCTCACAAGCTCAAGAGGCGCCCCATGCTCCTTGGCAAAGCCGGCAACCTCTTCCTCGGGCAGTGCGCACAGCGCCCTGACTTCACCCATCACAAGCCGGCAGTGGCGCACGGCCTCCACCACGTTGCCTGTTCCGGGCTCGCCCTTGGTGCGGATCATGGCGGCACCCTCGGCAATGCGGCGCAGAGCCTCGCCCAGATTGCGGGCACCGCAGACAAAAGGCACAGTAAAGCCGCGCTTGTCTATGTGGAAGCGGTCGTCTGCCGGAGTGAGCACCTCGCTCTCGTCAATGTAGTCCACTCCCAGAGATTCCAGAATCCTCGCCTCAACGATATGGCCGATGCGTGCCTTGGCCATCACGGGAATGCTGACGGCCTTCATGATGGTGGTCACAATGCCGGGGTCGGCCATGCGGGCCACACCGCCGGCGGCGCGGATGTCGGCCGGGACGCGCTCAAGAGCCATGACGGCGCAGGCACCGGCGTCCTGGGCTATGACGGCCTGTTCCGGTGTTGTCACATCCATGATGACGCCGCCCTTGAACATTTCAGCCAGACCGGATTTGACCTGAAAAGTGCCCTTTGCCATATATTGTACCTCTCAAAAATAAATTGACACACTCGTCGAGCCAGTCGGAACCACTCCCGTCCGCACGATATTGTCTGCAATAACGCGCAGCTGAGCGTTGCTCAAGGAATCGGCCAATAAGGGTGACAATATTCTTTGCAAGCAGTACAATTTGTCTTGTCAGGGTGACAATTTACATTTGTCACCCAAACACGGCATCAAAGGAACGAAACATGCGTCTGGAAGAGCTGAAATCCCTGTACGAGGAACACCTGCGCTCATCTCATGTCTCAACCCGCTGGTTCGCCCTCTCCCAGGCCCTGGGCGACATGCTGGAGCGGGGGCTCGTCGAGCCCGGGGAGCGCCTTCCGACACACAGGGAGCTGGCCCAGGCGCTTGGTGTCACAGTGGGCACGGTGAGCAGAGCCTATGCCGACACATCGCAGCGTGATCTGACCATAGGCATTGTCGGGCGGGGAACCTTTGCCGCCCGCAATGTGCCGGATGTTGACGTATTCGCCCAGCCGGCGATGTTGAGGTCGGGCTGTGAAGCGGCGGCATCCGCCGGCTCTGCGCTCTTTTCCGCGGAGCATCCGCTGGACATGGGCTTCATCACGCCCTTCGAGCACCTGAATCCGCCCCTTGAGGAGGCGGTGCGCAGACTTGCCGAACGTCCCGGGCTGAACGAACTCGGAGGCTATCAGGCGCCGCACGGCCTTTCCCGGCACCGGGAGGCCGGGGCCATGTGGGCGGCCCGCTTCGGGCTGCCCGTGGCGCCCGACAATGTTCTTGTCTGCGCGGGGGCCCAGCACGCCCTGCTGACCGTGCTTGCCTCTCTCTTCACCCCCGGAGACAGAATCGCCGCCGAACAGCTGAGCTATCCTCTTCTGAAGCAGCTCTGCCAGCGTCTCCGTCTCCAGATCACACCGATACACATGGACAAGCACGGCATCCTGCCCCAGGCTCTTGAGGCGGCCTGCCGCTCCAAGGCCGTGCGCGGCCTCTATCTCATGCCCACCTGCCACAATCCCACCCTGACCATGATTCCGGAATTCCGCCGCAGGGAAATCGTGGACATCTGCCGCAGATACGATGTGCAGATTATCGAGGATGACGTCTATGCCCTTTCCCTGGAGCAGCGGCTCACTCCCCTGACAAGACTTGCTCCCGAGCGCAGCTGCTTCATCGCCTCAACGAGCGAGGCCCTGGGCGCAGGGCTGCGCATCGCGTATTTGTGCGCACCGGCCGCATGGCATCCGGCCCTGGAGCACACCATCTCCTATACAGTCTCCATGGCACCGCCTCTCATGGCCGAGCTGGCCGCTCTCTGGATAGGCGACGGCACGGCGGACAGCGTTCTGGCCGCCAAGCGCAGAGCCGCCACCGAAGCCAATATCATGGCCAGAGAGAAACTCGACGGCTTTTCCCTGGAGACCCGCACCACAGGTTTTTTCTGCTGGCTGAAACTCAACTCGGCCCAGGGGGCGGCGGCGGATTTTGCCCGCAAGGCCAGGGAAAAGGGGATCATTGTGGCCGATGCCGCCTGCTTTTCCGCAGGAGGCCTGGTACCCGAGGAGGGTGTGCGCCTGGCTCTCGGGCTCAGGGATCAGGCTGTCCTGTCTGCGGCGCTGGAGACGCTTGTCCGGCTGCTTCAGAGAGGCTAGAGGGGCTCTCAAGCCAACTATGCCTGTCTTGTCAGCAGACTGCAGCGGCGCACCACATCTCTTCTGGGCGGCTCACCAAAAAGTCGTTTGTATTCGCGATTGAACTGGGTCTCACTTTCGTAGCCAACGGCTACAGCGGCTTCCCCTGCGTTGCATCCTTCCGTCATCATAAGACGCTGCGCCTCATAAAGACGCAGCCTCTTGTGGTACTGCAACGGACTCAATCCGGTGACAACCTTGAAATGATGATAAAATGTCGATGTAACCATATTTACATAATGCGCAAGATCATCAATTTTCAGGGATGTTCTGAAGTTTTCCTTCAGCCACGCAACAGATTTGTAAATCTGGTTGCTCTGCGTGCCAAGCGTGTTGAGCTGCCGCAGACTTCTGCCCTGCGGCCCAATCAGAAGCAGATAATGAATCTCGCGGACAATCATGGGTGCCCGAACGGCAATCTGCCCAGGTTTCTCCTGAAGTTCAAGAAGTCTGAGAAAGGCCCCCACGAGGTCGGCGTCCGCATCCGCGACAGAGACGCCGGAGCATGTGTTGTGCGTGTCTCCTCCGGCAGACTCCGGCACCTCGGCGGCAAGCTGTGTCAGCAGATAGCCGTCCAAATCCAGGGCAATGGCCAGAAAGGGCTTCTCCGGGCTCGGCTCGAGAATATAGAAGGCGCTCGGCATGTCCACGCCGGTCACAAGGCACTGATTGGCGCCATAGCGGTATTCAGTGGCGCCAATAACCGCGCATTTAGCCCCCTGCACCACAATGGCGGCGGACGGCCGGCCAAAACAGCTGTCGGCCTGATTCTCGGCCTCGCGTCTGGACAGTGAAAGTCCGCGTATATCTGTCTGATATTTGCCCGGATGCGGCAGATATCCCAGAATCTTCTCCTTCAGCAGACGATTCATCCGTTCAAGGTCCGTTCTTGTCTCTGCAGCCATATGCCCTTCTCCATAGTGGTGTTCCATCTTCTTGCCGTTTGAAAGTACTAACTCTTTTCCCTTTTGTGAAGTTGTCTGCCAAAGACAGGCAGGGACAGGATGAAGCGGCGGACCATGCAGAGGAATGCGTGGGGGCACAGCGGCAGAGTGGCAGATGCTTCTCTTTCCCGGTCCGGACAGATGGCTTCCAGCACTTTTTTCAACGGACAACCATTCAGGATATCAATAAATATATATTTAAAAAATAATGTCAAATATTTTCAAAAATTTGTACGATATTTTTTCTGATAATTTAAAAATATACAGCAGTATTTACATTATTGTATCGTATATTTTACCAAAATATATCCTCAAAATACAAGGCATTTAGTTGCTTAAAAAATAATATAGTAAACGAAATTAATTTCCGTAATTGGGGGCGCTGACCTTCGCGAATTTGG
>JAUNSE010000221.1 GCA_030539415.1 Desulfovibrionaceae bacterium | reverse complement strand
CTCCGTTCGCGCGCAAGCCGCCTTTCGGGCCGGTGCGTCTCCTGTCAGGGCAGCCTCACGCGCAAAAAGGCGGGCCGCCCTATTTTCCGCCCTCGGCGGGCTCAAGCCCCTCCCACCAGCACGGCTGCGCGGGCATGCGCCGCTCGAGCGGCACGGCCTTTCCGATCAGCGGCTGAAAGAGGCTGTACGGCCTGCCCCGGGCCAGCTCCTCCTGGCGGCGGAAGGGCTCGTCCCAGGGATGCTCCGAGAGGCAGAAGCGCCCGATATGGGCCGGCATGAAGGAGCACGCCCCGAGGTCCTCGGCCGCCTGCGCCGCCTGCTCGGGAAACATGTGCACATGGGGCCATTTCACGTTGTACTGGCCGCTGTCGAGCAGGACGAGATCGAAGGGGCCGTGCCTTCGGCCGATGTCCGCGAAATGCCGCCCGTAGCCGCCGTCGCCGCTGAAGTAGATCTTCCGGCGCGCGGTCTCCAGCACGAAGCCGCCCCAGAGGGCGCGGTCGCGGTCCGAGAGCGTGCGGCCCGAGAAGTGCCGCGAGGTGGTCATGGTCAGGCCGAGACCGCCGACTTCCAGACTGTCCTCCCAGTCGAGCTCGCGCACCCGCTCCGCCTCGTACCCCCAGCGCAGCAGGTGGGCGCCCGTGCCGAGGCCGCAGACGGCCAGCCGCACGCGCCCCTTGAGGGCCTGCAGCGTGGCGTAGTCCAGATGGTCCCAGTGATCGTGCGAGACGAGCAGCAGGTCGATGGCCGGCATGTCGCGGGCCAGGTACGGCAGCGTGCCCGCGAAGGCTCTGTTGGCGAAGAAGACCGGCGAGGCGTAGTCCGAGAGAACGGGATCGACGAGGATGTTCAGGCCGGCCAGGCGCAGGAAGAAGGACGAATGCCCGAGCCAGACGATGGTGTCGTCGTGCAGGGCCGCCAGATTCTCCCGCGCGCCAGGCAGAGGGACTGCGGGTTTGGTGCGCTCCGCCCTTGTCGTCAGCCAGCGGATCAGGCCGACCAGCATGTTGTCGTTGGTCGTCATGATGCGCATCGGCTCGAAATTCTGAAAGACGCCGCCCGCCTGATGCGGCGAGGCCAGCACGCGGGCCAGCTCCGCGCCCTCGGGAAGGGCGCCGAAGCGCCCGGACTTGAGAAAGAGCATGCCTCCGCCTCCCGCTCCGGCCGCCATGACCCCGGCGCAGGCCAGGGCCTTCAGAAAGGTTCTCCGTCTCACGGCCGCTCAGCTCCCTGCAAAAAGAGCGCGCAGCCGCTCGGGCACGTGGCGCAGGGCGCGCGGCTCGTTCTCCACGGCCTCGGCGCAGAGCCCCTCGTCCCTGAGCGCCTCGGGCACGAACTGCAGGGCCATGCCGTCGCTGTGCACCGCGTCGAAGCACAGCTCGCGCTCCTTCAGGCCGTCCGGGACGTATTCCAGCGCCATGCCCGCCGACTCCACGGCGTCCAGGCACATGGGCAGATCCCGCAGGGCCGCGGGCACGTACTGCAGGGCCATGCCGTCGCTGCGCACCGCGGCGAGGCACAGCGCCCTTGTTCTGCGCCCGAAGGGCACGTACCTGAGGCAGAGCCCGTTTTCCTCGAGCTCGGCCAGATATTCGCTTCTTGTCCTGCCAAGGGCACCCATGCCCGCCTCCCGCATCCTGTCATGATTCGGGCCGGGAAAGCCGCTGCGGCTTTCCCGGCCCCTCCGGTTCGCTAGAAATCGATTTCGCGGATCTCGCCGGTGCCGAGGCTCGTCTCGCTGCCGGCGCCGTCGCGCTCCCAGGCTTCCTGAGGCGCGGACTGGCGGGAGTTCCAGCCCTGTCCCTGGCGGAAGGGCCGGCTCTGGGGGCGTCTGGCCGGCTGGCTGCCGCGCCCGCCCTCCTCCGGAGCGCCCTCGGGATTGCTGCGCCAGCTGTCGGCGTCCTCGCCCTCGATGCCGTACTGCGGATCCTGATGCTTTCTGTCCAGGAAGAGCACGCGCTGGGCCTTGACCTCGGTCACATACCTGTTCTGGCCGCTGGCGTCCTGCCACTTGCGCGTCTGCAGGCTGCCCTGCACGTAGACGAGGCTGCCCTTCACGATGTGCTTGGCGCAGTTCTCGGCCAGCTTCTGAAAGGTGATGATGCGGTGCCACTCGACATGTTCGATTCTCTCGCCGCTGCGGTCGGTCCAGTTTTCATCGGTGGCAATGGTGAAGGTGGTGATGGCGGCGCCGTTCTGCATGTACTTCATCTCGGGATCACGGCCGAGCCGCCCTATGAGCATAACCTTGTTCAAAATGAATTCTCCTTGATTCTGAACGCTGTCTGCGGCAACCCCCCTGAAGAGCGCCGCACATGGACATGGACTGTGCCGGTTGCATAGCAAAACCGCACTTCCGTGTCAATTTTGTGAAATTCTTCTCCTTTTCGCCCGAGCCCCTTACGCCGGGCGGCCCTCCCCGAGCCTTCCGCGCGGCCGCTCCCGCGCAGGGCCCCCTTGCCTTTCCCGCGCGCGGACACATATTTCAGGGGCTGCGGCTTTCCGTCTTCAGCCCCTTCCCTCCGCCGCCCGGGCCGGCGCCCGGGAAGAAGCCGGAAGGTGCCGGATCCGTTGTCACAAGCCACTTTGCCCTTGAAACGGCGGCTTCTTTGGCTTACATCAAAAGTTCACGCAGTTTGCGTCCGCACGCCGTCATTCACCCCTCCCAAGGACGGGACGGCGTTCTTTTTTGACGCAGATTCCGAAACCAGGAGTATGTCCGTCATGCCCTTTGAACTCACCCTCAAGGACGACTGTCCCGAAATGATCGCCCGGCGCGCGCAGGACGCCCTGCATGTGCTGAGCGATTTCTATGACCTCTTCGCCGAGGACATCCAGGAAGCGGCCAAGGTGATGTCCCTGTGCTTCGCCGGGGAGCAGCGCGTCTTCACGGCCGGCCTCGGCGTCTCCTCCTGTCTCGCCCGCGCCCTGGCCGGACGGCTTGTGGCCGGACGCGCCTCGGGGCGCCTGCCCCTGCCCGCCACCGCGCTCTCCGGCATCCTGGCCAGCGGCGACGAGGGGGCCGAGGGGCTCGAGCAGGCCTTCGTGCGCCAGCTCGAGGCCTACGGGAGCGACGGCGACATCCTGGTGCTCCTCTCGCCCGACGGCGCCCAGCCGGCGCTGGTGCGGGCCGCCCAGACCGGCCACGAGCAGGGAATGTTCGTGCTCGGCATCACCGGCGGCGACGGCGGCGCCCTGGCCCAGAACGACCTGCTCGATCTGGAGCTGCGCGTGCCGAGCATAGAGGAGTCGCTGGTTCACGAAGTCCACATGGGGCTTGTCTGCCTCCTGGACGACCTGATTGACTACTACCTGTCCTGCAAGCCCGAAATCCTGAAGGAAATGCTGCACAGCGGCATCTCGCGCCTGCAGGACGATCTCGACGGGGAATAGGAGCCGCCCGTCCGGGGCGCCCTCCCGCAGGGAGGCCCGGCGGACCGCATCCCCTCGTTCCCTTCCGAACACACCATACGGAGATTCTCCCATGCCCATGTACGAATTCCATTGCAACAAGTGCAATGACAACTTCGAGGAACTCGCCTCCGCCACCGAAACCGTCAGCTGCCCCAAGTGCGGCAGCAACGACACCGAGCGCCTGATGAGCGCCTGTCGGTGCATCACCGGCAGCGGCGGCGGAGACGACTATTCCGCGTCCTCCGGCGGCCACTCCTCCGGCTGCGGCTGCTCCGGCTGCTCCGGCGGCCACTGCTCGACCTGCGCCCACTAGGCCGATCGGGGAGGAGTCATGCGCAAACTCGTCATCGCCACCAGAGGCAGCCAGCTCGCCCTCTGGCAGGCCCGCCATGTCCGGGAGGCCCTGCTCGCCCTCGTGCCGGACGCGGAGATCGAGCTTTCCGTCATCCGCACCAAGGGTGACAAGATCCTCGACGTGCCGCTGTCCCAGGTGGGGGGCAAGGGCCTGTTCGTGAAGGAAATCGAGGAGGCCCTGCTCGAGGGAGCCGCCGACCTTGCCGTGCACAGCATCAAGGACGTGCCCATGGTTCTTCCCGACGGCCTCTGCCTCGGCTGCGTGCCGGCCCGCGAGGCCTGCACCGACTGCCTGGTCTCCGAGAGGCACGCGGGCCTGGACGACCTTCCGCGGGGCGCCAGGGTCGGCACGAGCTCCCTGCGCCGCCAGGCCCAGCTGCTGGCCGCGCGCCCGGATCTCGTCATCACCTCCCTGCGCGGCAACGTGGACACGCGCCTGCGCAAGATGAAGGACGGCGAGTTCGACGCCATCGTGCTGGCCTCGGCCGGCATCGTGAGCATCATCGCGGGCCTCGCGGCGCAGTC
>JAUNSE010000220.1 GCA_030539415.1 Desulfovibrionaceae bacterium | reverse complement strand
CATCTTCCGGCTTTTTCCCGGAATGCTTTTTGCGCCGCATTCAGGTCAGCCATGCTGTTTCCCTGATGGCAGATCCCTGAATGCACCTGTCATCCGCTGGAAATCAGTGCAAAAGACTGCTCTCCAGCTCGAACTGTATCATCAGTACTGCGGATTCCACTGACTTGAATCCACAAAATCTTGAAAGGAGGCGGCAGAGCTCCGATGCGGAGCATGAGCCGTAACACACATGAAAAAAGACATCGATGTTTTTGAATACGCGAAGGAAATCACCCAGGCCATTCCGCAGGGCGTTCTGATCACCACAAAAGCCGGCGAGCGAGTGAACAGCATGACCATCGGCTGGGGGCACCTGGGAGTCATCTGGCAGCGTCCCGTCTTCATAGCCTTCATCCGCGAGGGCCGCTTCACCCGTCCTCTCCTGGACGAAGCCGGCGAGTTCACCATCAACGTGCCCTTTGGCAAAGCCCAGAAGAAGATCACCGCCTACTGCGGCACCAAGTCCGGCAAGAACGTGGACAAGGTGAAGGAACTCGGCCTGACCCTGGTCGAATCCGAACTGGTCAAAGCTCCCGCCATCAAAGAGCTGCCCCTCACCCTCGAGTGCAAGGTCCTCTACAGACAGCTGCAGGACAAGGCCGCCATTCCCGCGGACATTCTGGCCAGCATGTACCCCGAGGACAAGGACAGCACCAACTGCGGCTGCAACCGCGACGCCCATGTCGCCTATTACGGCGAGATTGTGAAGTCCTACATCATCGAAGACTAGCCGCCTGACCGAAGCTGCCCGACCGGGCCGGTGCCGGTCGGACATCATCATACAGTCAGCAAGGCAGAGAGCCGGCAGGGAAGGTCGTCCTTTCCTGCCGGCTCAAACTGTCTCCGGAGAGGAGCGGCTATTCGTCACTCCAGTCGTCCGCGCCCTGCCTGCGAATGCGGGCAGGCAGCGTCTCGATATTGTCCGTCAGGATCTGCAGACGTTCCTGCAGCGAGACAAGCGTCTCCCTGTCCAGGCCGGCGAGGGCACTGTTGCTCTGGGAGGTGTAGCGCTCCAGTATCTCTCCGTACACCGCGTCTCCAGCTTCAGTGAGCTCATAGAGATGAGAGCGCTCGTGCAGGGGATTGCGCCTGCGCTCGACAAATCCTTTCTCAAGCAGAAAGTTCAGCTGCTTCTGCACCCCCTGCCGCGTCAGGCCCATCGCTCTGGCGATCTGCGGGGCGGTGAGGGGTGTCCCGGCCAGACGGATGGCCCCCATGGCCTGCCAGCGGGCGGTCGAGAGCTCGAGAGGCTCCCCGAGACGGTCGCCCCAAGAAGAAATCGCGCCGTTCAGACGAAAGACGGTGACAATCAGTTGCGAGAGCGCGCGCTCGGTGCTGTCCTGTCCGGTCATGAGCTCCTGCCTCCTTACATTATATATAGATATATAGACTCAGGCCTTCTGCGCCCGAAGGCTGTCGCTCTTCGCGATCTTCTTCAGCACCGAATTCCATGTTGGCGACCCCAGGAAGGAGTGCGGCGCTGCCTCCAGCATGCTTTCGAGCACATCGGCCGTAACCGTGAAGGTCAGCTCGTCCGTCCCGACATAGGGACGGCAGGAAGGATCCATGCCGCCGATGACCGCCTTGCGCTGACCCTTTCTCTGGTAGTGCAAGGGCCAGGCAAAGATGTTCGAGCAGCCCGCTCCGAAGGGGGCCTGCACCGCGTGATGGTCATCGAGCGCGAAGCCGGCCAGCATGCCAAGGCCGGTCAGGGCCTCGCCGCACACGAAGAAACAGACAAGGTCCGGCCGCTTGTCTCCCGCGAAAGCAGACAGCGGCTGGGCGACACAGTACGGAGCCGGAGCCGGCTGGATGTCCAGCTCGTCCAGGAAGCGGAGCATGGACGCAGGGGTGGGCAGATAGTGCTCGCCCTCCCTGCCCGGAAAGCCGGTCGTGACAAAGTTGGAGATGCGGCCCACGAGCTGTTCGGTCGGCTGGCTGAAGCCCAGGTACAGCCAGCCGCCCATACAGCCAACGCGGTCAGGAGCAAACCAGACGGGCGTCTTCTTCCTTCTGGCCATGCGCAGATAGTTGATGATGCAGCTGTGGCGCTGCGCTTCCGGCAGAGTGGTGCCGCCCTTAGGCGGGGTCTGGACGTAGGCGATGCCCAGAGGCTCTTCGGCAAGCCCCAGCATGGTGAAGAGTTCGTTCAGCTTTTCCTGATTGGTCATAAGGACCTCCTGACGGGAAAAAGGGGAAGGGTAGCCGGCTCGCGCGCCGGCAGCGCATATTTTGACAATAAGTTGTCATGATGACAGCCTGCTGTCAATCAGGCGGAAGAACGGCCCTGCGGGAAAAGGCATATCCCTGACATTTTCAGGCAGGACTTTCAGGAAGTTCCGCAGTAGCATGCAGTTGTTGAATCTTTTCAATCACCGCCGCGCATGTTAGAAAAATGCGTGTGCAACCATCCATCCAAGGTGAGCGACCATGAGTGACAGCAGCAGTTCGACCAGGAAAGAGGAAATCCGCCAGGCCCTGAAGGAGACGCTTCTGCGTCACGTGCCGGCCCCGGGCGTGCTCGAAACGCCGATCCCCGGCCTGCAGCTCGTGCGCAGGGAGCCGGACAACAGCGCCGAGCGCTGCTTCACCAGACCTGTCTGCTCGCTGGTCATCCAGGGAAAGAAGCATGCCGTCATCGGCGGCATCGAGCACGAGTTCGGGGAGGGGCAGTGCTTTGTCGTCGGCGTGGACATGCCCAGTTCCTCGTATGTTGTCAGCCCGGACGCGGACAGACCGTTCCTCTCGGCCTATTTTGCGCTGGACAGGGAGATACTGCTCGATCTGGCGACGCACATGCGGCCCGAGGACAGGCCGAAGCCCGATCCCGAGGGTCGCTATGTCTATGTGGACGAGGCGGACGAAGACTATATGGAAAACATGCTCCGCCTGCTGGAGCTGCTGGACAAGCCGGCCAGAATTCCGATCATGGCTCCGCTTCTCCTGCGCGAGCTGCACTACCGCCTGATGATGCGTCCCATGTCCGCCGCCCTGCACGGACTCTTCCGTGCGGGCTCGATGTACGGTCAGATCGTCAAGGCCATCAGCATCATGAAGGAGAGCATCGCCGCTCCCCTGCGCGTGGACAATCTGGCGAAGCTCGTCAACATGTCCGTGTCCAGCCTGCACCGGCACTTCAAGAGCGTGACCGGCTTCAGCCCCCTGCAGTACCACAAGAACCTGCGCCTCTACGAGGCCCAGCGGCTCATGCTGATGGAAAACCAGGGTGCGGCGGCGGCCGCCATATCGGTGGGCTACGAGAGCCCCACCCAGTTCAGCCGCGAGTACAAGCGCCTCTTCGGCGAGCCGCCGCACAGGGACGTCAACCGCAAGCGCGTGAGCGCCTCCTCATAAGGCGGAGCGCAGCACAAAATTTGGATATGCTGGACGCCCGGAATCAGTTTTGCTGGTTTCGGGCGTCCTGATTTGCAAGAAGGGCGGGCGGCAGCTCCCGGGGTATCGGCTCCGCCGGCGGCCCGGCATCAGACCGGACCTAGCGGATCTCCTCGATGGTAATCTTCGTGCCGTCGCGGATGGCGGCAAGCGCGTCCATGCCGGACACGACCCGGCCCAGGGGCACCAGGCCGTTGGAATGTCGGAAGTTCCTGTGGAAGATGGCGAGGTTGCCCCAGGGGGCGTAGTAGGTGAAGGCTCCGCGCTGCGGCGTGCAGCTCGTGGGCGAGCCCGCGGTCTTGAGCTTTTTGGGCAGCATGGAGATCTTCTCGGTGCTGTTGTAGTCCTCGAACTCGAGCGTGAGCGGCAGCATCGCGGCGAAATCGCGGCTTGCCGGAATGTCGTCGAGCACCGCAACCGCCTGCTCGGCTCCGAAGCTCAGGCGTATCCTTGTCTCCGCGGCATCGGCGCTTGCGGGCAGGCTGCAGCACGCAAAGCCCAGGCCGGCCAGCAGAAGCACGTTTCTTGTCAGCTTTTTCATGGAAATCCCTCAGGTTGCGGCACAGGGCCGCGGGTTTGCCGAGTCCGCCGGCTCGCGGATCGATGCGCCGGCCGGAAGTCAGGGCGGGAAGGGCAGGAGAAAGGGCGGGCGGGAGCTGTTGAACAGCGCCCGGGGCAAGGCCCGAACGCTCGGCATCTTCACCACAGGAGTTGGCACCTCCGCCTGCAGGTTCAAAATAGGGCTTCTGGCGGCTGGAGAAAATAGGGATTCCTTCACAAATCTTGCCCGATTCTGGCAGGGCGGCCGGCCCTGCTCCGCAGTCCAAAACGCTGCCGGCCGTCCTGATGCCAGTGGGCCGAGGGAAC
>JAUNSE010000219.1 GCA_030539415.1 Desulfovibrionaceae bacterium | reverse complement strand
CACCATGTACGATCAGATCTACCACATCCCCTTCATCGCCCGCTGGAAGGGCACCATCGCGGCCGGCTCGCGCTCCGAGGCCTTCATCAGCCAGATGCTCGACCTCACGCCGACCCTGCTGGAACTCTCCGGCGCCGCGGTGCCGGACCACCTGCACGGCCAGAGCCTGGTGCCCCTGCTGCTGGGACAGCCGCAGGAGCGCCGCGACGACGCCTTCAGCGAATTCCATGGCTCGCACATGGGTCTCTACAGCATGCGCATGATCGAGACCGACAGATACAAGTACATCTTCCACTCCAATGACATCGACGAGCTCTACGATCACGAGACGGATCCCGAGGAAGCCGTCAATCTGGCGGAAAAGCCCGAGTACGCCGATATTCTGAAGGACATGAAGTACCGCATGGTCGAGTGGATGCGGAAGACCAACGACCATCTCTACAACGAGTGGATAGTCTACTGGCTCACGGGCGACGAACAGCTCGCCCTTGAAGCGCCGGGCAGGAGGAAGGTCAAGTGGTAGGCTCCATGCCTGTCCGGCCAGGGGACGGCGGGCGCGGCCCCCACGGGGGCCCGTCCGCCCCGTGCCTGCCGCACTCCCTGCTGGTGAAGCCCGCCGGCGCAGCCTGCAACATGCGCTGCCGCTACTGCTTCTACCAGCCCGAAAAGCGGGGGCTCGGGAAGGGCTGCGCCGGCGGCGTCATGAGCGAAGCCGTGCTGGCAAGGCTCTGCGCCGAGCTCGGCCGCCTGCCGGCAGGGCGTCTGGCCGTCTGCTGGCAGGGCGGCGAGCCCACTCTGGCAGGCCTTGCCTTCTACCGCCGGGCCGCGGAGCTCCTGCGCGGGATGCGGGAGAGCGCTCCGGTGCCGAAGACCGTCAGCTGCAGCCTGCAGACCAACGGCCTGCTGCTGGACGCCGAGTGGGCGGACTTCCTGGCCGGGGAGAACTTTCTGGTGGGCCTGTCCCTGGACGGGCCGCAGGAGCTGCACGACGCGAGCCGCGCGACCCGCGCGGGCGCGGGCACCTGGCAGAAGGTCATGGACTCGGCCCACCGCCTGCAGGACGCCGGCTGCCAGGTCAACGCCCTGTGCTGCCTCACGGCGGAGTCGGCTCCGGCCATAGAGGACATCTACGCCTTCTTCCGCGACGAGGGCTTCGAGCACATGCAGTTCATTCCCATTCTGGAGGAGGACCGCTCGGGAGAGCGGCCGGTCATGGCCGGCTTCTCGCTCACGGCCGAGGCCTACGGCGACCTGCTCTGCCGCCTGTGGGATGTGTGGCTCGCCGACTTCGAGCGGGGCAGGGCGCCCGGCATACGCTACTTCGAGTCCTTCTGCCACAGGGCCTTCGGGCTCGCGCCCACCCTGTGCGAGATGTATCCGGTCTGCAGCGACTACGCCGTCGTCGAGCGGGACGGCTCTGTCTATCCCTGCGACTTCTTTGTCACGGAAAACTGGAAGCTCGGCAACCTGGAGGATGGTCTGCCCGAAGTGCTGAGCTCGGATCTCGCCGCCCACTTCAGGGAGATACGGCTCATGCTGGCGCCCGGCTGCCGCTCCTGCGAGTGGCGTCCCTTCTGCCACGGCGGCTGTCTCAAGTTCCGTCGCGCGGGCGGGCGCCTGCTGCCGAAGACCTACTACTGCGAGGCGTACAAAATGTTCTTCGCCCATGCAAGGGCGGACCTCATGCGCGTCTCGGCACGGCTCATGCGCGCGCCGGCACGCCCTGCGGACTGCGGGCGCGGGGCCTGTTGCTGCTGACAGTCCGCTCCGCCGGCCCTCCGCGGGAGCCGGCGGCGGGAAGAATCACCGCCCGTGCCGCGCGAAAGGTGAAGCGCGCCGGACGGGCGGCGCCATAGGGGAAAGGCCGGGAGCAGTCCCGGCCTTTTTCAGTCGCGGATTCCGGTCCGGGGGATCGGCCGTCATCAGAAAGACTTGCTATTTTTGATTGAATGATCAATCATTATTTCCGCAGAAGAGATTGCCGCCCGGGCGCAGCGAAAGGTGAAGCGCCGCGCCCGGGCGGTCCATAGGGAAAGGGCCGGGAGACATCCCGGCCCTTTGGCTTTTTCCTGCGTCCGTGATGCTGACGCGGCTACTTGTTCTTCTTTCGGGTGGAGGCAGCTCCCCCGGGAGCCTTCTTTGAGGCCGTATGTTCGTCCAGCTTCTGCCAGCCCTCCTGCAGGGCCTGGTTCAGGGCATCGACAAGCTTCGAGGCCTCCGGGGAGAGCGTCGGCTGTCCCAGGATGGCGGCCCTGGCGGAGGCGGCGCTGTCCGGCGGAGTCGTCTTTGCGGCGGTCTTCGAAGCGGTCTTCGGGGCGGTCTTAGGGGTGGTCCCGGCGGCCGCTTTCGCGGTGCGTTTCGGCTTCTGAGCGGAGCCGGGTCCGGCTTCGGAAGCCGGTTCGGACTTCGCTTCGGGCGCCGGCCGGGGCGCCTGTGCGGGCTTCTTTCCGGGCAGCATCGCGCGCAGCCGGGCAATCTGGTCGTCGACCCCGGCCTGGACCGAGGTCAGGGAGGAGAAGTCGATCGTCCTGCCCACATCGTCCATGCAGTCGACGGCCATGCCGTCCTCGATGCGCCAGCAGGCCACATCCTCGAAGGCGAGCCACTGCCTTTCGGGCACGATGCGCGAGGCGCCGTCCGGATCGCGTCTGCCGGCCTCGTGCGCCGCGACAAGGCTCGCGATGACGCTCGCAACGAGGGGGCTGTGCGTGGTCAGCAGCACGGCCGCGCTGGGAGCCTCGTTCAGGACGCCGGCCAGATGGAGGACGATGTCCCTCTGCAGGCGCGGGTGCAGGTGCGTCTCGGGCTCCTCGATGAAGAGCCGCACGCCCTCCATGCTGTAGCCGGGGATGGTCAGCATCGGCAGGGCGGCCCGCTCTCCGGAGGAGGCCAGGCCCAGCGGCACGACGGTCTGGCCGATGTGCAGGGCAAGCCCTTCCTCCTCCTTCTCCCACGATCCGTTGGTGCCGGTTATGTTCAGAAGATTGAGCAGGGCCTCCTCCAGCTCCGGATCGTCCGGCCCGTCCTCCTCAAAGTCCGTGCTGAGGTCCAGCTTGGCGGCATAGTGCTCCAGCAGGGGCCAGGGATCCTTCTTCCTCGAGCGGGCGGAGCGCTTCAGGACCGCGTCCATGAAGGGCCAGGCAACGCGCTCGGCCGGCAGAAAGAGCGGCACCGAGTATGGGCCGAGCTCCCAGCTTTCGTGCACGCCCAGACCGTCGCTTTCGCACTCCATCTGCATCCTCCCGATGAAGCGCTCCATCTTGCTCTGAAAGTCCGGATCCCTCATCTGCGTCATGAAGCGCTCGAAGAGCTGCCCCATGTCCGCGGACTCCGCATCGTCAACGTCCTCGAAGCCGTCGTCCATGTCCAGCGGGGGCCTGGGCTGCGAGGCCATGGTCTCCCGCTGGTACTCCCTGAGGGTCTGCTTCGAGGAGACGGTGACGCTGCCCTTCCGGCAGTGAATGGCAAAGATGTGGATCGGCGTCTCGAAGTCGATGGAGAAGGTGGTGCCGGCCCACATCTTCTGCGGAAAGAGCGCGCAGAAGTTCTTGAACAGGAAATTTCCGGCCTCCCGGGGCTCCGGCGCCTCGCTCGCGCACATCTCGTCCGATTCGAACGGCACCGCGGCGTACAGAAGCCAGCAGAGCCTGGCTATGACGCTCTTCCCCTGGCCGTTTTCGCCGGTCAGAACGGTGAGCTTTCTGAATTTGAGGTCAATGTCCTTCAGGCAGAGGAAATTCTTCACCCTGAGCCTGGCCGGCCATTTGGAACTGTATGTGCCGGAGCCGGGCTTCGGCCCCTTTCCCGGTATGCCTGTGAGCATGAGCTGCCTCCCTGTTGCGAGCGCGATTCCGCGCGAAGTGCGCGAAGGCGGCAGTATGCCCTTTTGCGGGAGAAAGGAAAAGGCCGGGACCCATTCCGGCCTTTCCACGCTTTTTGCCCGGCCGCCATGACTCGGCGGGCGAATATGGCCCGGATTCTGCGCATCCGGACCGCTGCCAGCCGATCGGACCTTTCGGACTCCGCCCGCTCCCCCAGAGCAGGCGTCCGTCTCCGGGAGCGCGGTTTTCACAGACGCACCCCCGCGGCCTGATGGCTGACAGGACGTCAGGGCGGTCGACTTGCCGCCCTTCTGCTTCTCTCATCATGCCCTGCGCGCGGCGGCCGGGCAAGGGGCATGCTGTGAAAAGCGAAAGTCCCGGATGCCTGTCTGACGAAAAAAACGCCCGCATGCCTGATGCATGGGGCGTTTTCAGTAAATTTTGGCTCTGTTGAACCAAAATGTTGATTTTAGAGGGGTACGGCCTCAAGGACTGA
>JAUNSE010000218.1 GCA_030539415.1 Desulfovibrionaceae bacterium | reverse complement strand
ATTCTGTCCCCCGATATTCTTATGGTAGGGCCCGGACTCCTCTGCAGGGAGCCGGGCCCTTCGCCGTTCTGCCGTTTGCGCGATCTTCATCCACGCGCATCTTGCTGCGTGCGCTCCCCGCGCTCCTCCCCCGGATCGCGCAACGCGAAAAACGCCCTCCGGAGGCTGCTCCGGGGGGCGTTTTGAAGGTGTGGGAAACCCGCTAGAGGAGAATCATGGCCGCGAGCCAGGTGAAGATGAAGCCCGCGATGCCGGTGACCGTGGTGGCGATGGTCCAGGTCCTCAGACCGTCGGACACGCTGATGCCAAGGTACTTGGTCAGAATCCAGAAGAGGGAGTCGTTGATGTGCGAGAAGCCCAGGGAGCCGAAGCCGATGGCGATGTTCACCAGCACGCGCTCCATTTCCGGCAGGCCGGCGCAGGCGGTGGAGAGCAGGCCGGCCGAGGTCAGGATGGCGACCGTGGCCGAGCCCTGCGAGGCGCGCAGCGCGGCGGCAATCAGGAAGCCGGCGGGCAGGACCGGGATGCCGAGGCCGGCAAGGGTGTCGGCCAGGGCGGTGCCCACGCCCGTTTCGGTGAGGACCTTGCCGAACACGCCGCCGCCGCCGGTGACCAGAATGACCACGGCAGCCGCGGGAAGCGCGGAGTCCATGACGTCGGAGATCTTGGCCAGGGCCCAGCCGCGGCGCACGCCGATGGTGAAGAAGGCCAGGGCGATGGAGATCATCAGGGCCGTGCCCGGCGAGCCGATGAACTGCGTGAAGCGGTAGATGCCGGTGCCCTTGTCAAAGCAGGTGGCACCCACGGTGCCGCACATGATGAGGCCGATGGGGATGAGGATCAGGGCGATGATGAGGCCCACGCTCGGGGGATTCTCAACAGGAGCCAGAGACTCGGGCAGGGAGGATTCCTTCTCCTGCTGCTGGTTCTGGAAGGCCTTGTTGAGCATGGTCTCGCCCTCGCGGCCGGCCAGGAAGCGCCTGACAACAATGCGGGCGGTGATGAAGCCCACCACGGCGGTCGGAATGGAGATGATCAGGCCGAGCAGGGTCAGCATGCCCACATCCACGGTCAGGATGCCCGCGGCGGCCACAGGGCCGGGATGCGGCGGCACAATGACATGCACGACCAGCATGCAGACCACGACCGGAATGCCGTAGACGATGGGATTGGCCTTGTTGATCCTGGCGAAGCCCAGCACGATGGGCACCAGAATGATGAAGCCCACATCGACGAAGATCGGGATGCCCAGCACGAAGCCGGCGCAGGCCAGGGCCGCGACGGTGCGTTTCTGGCCCAGGATCTTGGTGAAGTAGTCGGCCAGCGATTCGGCGCCGCCGGATTCCTCGATCAGTTTGCCGAGGATGGCGCCGAGGCCGACGATGATGGTGATGGAACCCAGTGTGCCGCCCATGCCCGCGATCAGCGTGGGCATGATCTTGTCCAGAGGGATTCCCGCCACAAATGCCGTGATCATGCTGACGAGAATCAGCGCCACGAAGGCCGACAGCTTGATCCTGATGACCAGGAACAGCAGCAGGGCCACGGCAAATACGGCAATCAGCAGTAGCGTAGAGGTTGCCATAGGGGAACAGTCTCCCGCAGGGTGGAGGGCGCCGCCCCGTCGCTTGAGGTGAAGACCGGGACGGCGTCCGAATCAGTCCTGCCTAAAGGTAGGGGGTAAGCCAGCTCAGTCCGTCTTCGGTCTTGCCGCGCGGGTTGTACTCGCAGCCGATGTACCCCTTGTAGCCGACCTCGTCGAAGAGCTTGAAGATGTATTCGTAGTTGATTTCGCCTTCGTCGGGCTCGTGGCGGGACGGGGCGGCCGCGATCTGCACATGGCCGTACTTGCCGGCGAAGTCGCGGATGAGATGGGTCAGGTTGCCGTCCACCATCTGGGCGTGGAAGGTGTCCAGCTGGATGAAGACGTTGTCCTTGCCGATCTCCTCCATCAGGGCCAGGGTCTCGTACTGGCTGTGATAGAGGTAGCGGGGCTTGATGTCCGGGCACAGGGCTTCCATGGTGAGCACCTTGCCCTCTTTCGCGAAGAGATCGGCGGCCCAGCGCATGTTCTTGATGAACACCTGGCGGCACATCTCCTTCTCGGCGGGATAGGGCACCACGCAGCTCATCACGTGCACGGTATGGCAGTTCAGGGCGATGGCGTACTCGAGAGCCTGCTCGAGTTCGGCCTTCGCCTCGGCCTCGCGGCCGGGCAGGCCGGCATGGCCCCATTCGCCGGCAGCGGTGTCGCCGGCGGTGGTGTTGAACAGGGCGACCTCAAGGCCGTTGTCCTTCAGGATTTTCGCCAGCTCGTTCTTGTCGTAGGCGTAGGGCCACAGAAACTCCACGGCCTTGAAGCCGCATTTGGCGGCGGCCTCGAAACGTTCCAGGAAGTCCACTTCCTTGAACATCATGGTCAGGTTGGCAGCAAATTTGGGCATGATTACTTCCTCAATTGCGCGACTTCCTCGGAAGTCAGATAGCGGATGTGATCCCTGTTACCCTGCAGGGTGAAGAAGATGCGGGCCGCGGCCTCGAATTCCTCGGCGTTGTTGACGGCCTCGGTCAGGTCCTTTCCGCAGGTGATGGGCCCGTGATTGGCCAGCAGGAAGGCCTTGCGTCCGGGAGCGAGCGCGGCCAGCTCCTCGGCCAGCTTCGGCGAGCCGGGCTTGTAGTACGGGACCAGCGGGATGTCGCCCATGCGCATGACCACGTAGGGCGTTATGGGCCGCACCACGCTGGCCGGATCCAGATTGTCCAGGCAGGCCAGGGCGGTGCAGTAGCAGGAGTGCAGATGGACTATGGCCTTCAGGGCCGGATTGTTCCGGTAGATGGCGAGGTGGAAGAGTATCTCCTTGGTCGCCTTGAGACCCGCAATCTGCTCGCCGTCCATGCGCACGCGGGAAAGCGTGGCGGGATCCAGCCTTCCCATGCACGAGCCGGAAGGAGTGGCGAGGACGGTGCCGTCCCCGAGCACCGCGGACATGTTGCCGGCCGCGCCGGTGGCATAGCCCCGGTCATAGAGCGATTTGCCGGTCTCGACGAATTCGGCGATCAGAGCCGCGTCACGCTGTTCACTCATCGTGTTCTTTCGGCGCGTCCCCCTGTTTGAAAAAAGGGGCAGGGCGCCGCCTCCTGTGTGCTTGCTTCTTGCTTGCGCGCCGTCCGCCGCAGAGGGCGGACGCCTTGTCCGGCGGAAAGGCCCTGTCCGGGCCTTTCCGCCTTCGGGCGCGGTATGTGCGGCTGTCCCTAGCCTTCGACGGGGAATTCCTTCTGCGCTCTGACGAAGAAATCCTCCTGTCCGAAGTTGCCCGATTTCAGGGTCAGGGACAGAGGGCTGTTGATGGAGCGGACCCACGGCACGCCGGGGGCGATCGGCTTGCCGATGTAGAAGCCGGCCACTTCCAGGGCCTTGGTGACGATGCTGGAGGTCTCGCCGCCGGCGATGATGAAGCGCTGCACGCCGAGCTCGCGGGCCCTGACGGCCAGGGTGGCGAAGAACTTCTCGACCATGGAGCTCGAAGCTTCCACGCCGTACTTGTTCTGGATGGCGGCAAGGGTCGTCGTGTCGGCGGTGGCGTAGACCAGGGGCGCGTACTCGTCGTCGAGATGCTCCTTCAAAAAGGCGGTCATCTCGTCCATGTAGGCGGCCAGCGCAGCCTCGTCGCCGCCCATGAGCAGGGCGACGTTGACCGGCAGGGTGGCGGCCAGCTTCGCGTAGTAGCCGACCTGGGCGTTGGTCATGATGGAGCAGGAGCCGGACAGCACGACGGCCTTTTTGCCCTGGGGGTAGCCCAGGCGCATGGCGGTCTCGGCATCGGACCCCTCCTCGCGCACGGCGCGGGCCAGGCCGATGGGCAGGCCGGAGCCGCCGGTCACCAGAGGCATGTCCTTGAAGGCCTCGCCCTCGATGAGCAGATCGTCCTCGGTGATGGCGTCGAGCACGGCATAGGAATAGCCCTTGCTTTTAAGCTCGGCCACCTTGTCCAGCACGGCCTGCACGCCCTTGCGCACGGTGTAGACGTCAATGACGCCGCACTTGCCCTTGGACTGCATCTCGACCAGACGGGGCAGGTAGCTGTCCGTCATGGGCGTGATGGGATGGTTGCGCATGCCGGAGTCGGACAGCAGCACGTCGCCCACAAAGAGATAGCCCTTGAAGACGGCGCGGCCGTTGATCGGCAGGGCGGGCTGGAAGATGGTGAAGTCCGTCCCGAGCTCCTGCATCAGCATGTCGGCCACGGGACCGATATTGCCTCTGGGAGAGGAGTCGAAGGTGGAGCAGTATTTGAAGTAGATCAGCTTGCAGCCGTTTTTCAGCAGC
>JAUNSE010000217.1 GCA_030539415.1 Desulfovibrionaceae bacterium | reverse complement strand
CGTGCGGGCAGTCCGTGTAGGCGCCCACCTGATGCTCGATCATGTGCACCTCCCAGTCCTGGCTCTTGGAGAGGCCGGTGATGGTGTTGAGGCCCATGGTGGCGCACCACATGATGTTGCTGCGGGCCTCGTAGTCCTTGGGACTGACCAGCGCGACACGGGCGCTGCGGATCAGGGAGGCCATCACGCCCTCTATGATGTAGTCCGTGGTGCAGTCGTCGTCGCCGCTGAAGTACTGCTCCATCAGATGGGACAGGGTGTCGAAGATGCCGCTGACCATCTGATTCTTCGGCACGCTGAAGGTGTACTCGGGGTTCAGGATGGAGAATTTCGGGTTCACGCCGGCCGGGAAGACGCGGCCGCCCTTGATCATGGCCTCTTCGTTGGTGATGACCGAGCCGCCGTTCATCTCCGAGGCAGTGCCGGCCATGGTGAGGATGCTGCCGACAGGCACGATAGGATTGTTCACGGGCTCGAAGTTGACCCAGTAGCGCTGCCAGGGCTCGCCCTCGCACCAGGCGGACACGGAGATGGCCTTGGAGCAGTCTATGACCGAGCCGCCGCCCATGGCCAGAATGAGATCGACCTTGTGCTCGCGGACCAGGGCGGCACCTGCCAGAAGCTGCTTGTAGGTGGGGTTGGACTTGATGCCGGGGTGCTCTATGACGGTCTTGCCGGCGTCCTTCAGCATGGCGATGACTTTGTCGTAGAGACCGAGCTTTTTGACGGATCCCCTGCCGTAGACAAGGAGCACGGTTTTGCCGTAGTTCGCAAGCTCCTCGGGAAGATGGTCCAGGGCGGATCGTCCGAAATGGACGCGGGTGGGGTTGTAGTAGGTGAAGTCAAGCTGCATGATATGGCCTCTGAAAGAGAAGTTGTCTGTGTTCAGTGTGAAAGGCAGGAAAGAGTGGGGCTTGTTCCGGTCTTTCGGCCGTGCGCAAGACCCTGAACAAGATGGGCGGACAGGCAGAAGAAGAGGGAGATGAAGCCGTACTGCACGACAAATTCCGCCGGTCCCTCGGGCAGCATCTTCGGCTCCCCGTACAGCACCATGTCGCTCCACAGCCCCGACTGCACGAAGGCGTACGCCCCGCAGAAGAGGAGTGCTGCCGAGAGCACGGGCCAGGCGCGGCCGGCTGCCCCGCGGACGAACTGCCACACGGCCGGCCCGTGCAGGCCGAGGTGGAAGGAGGCCAGGACAAAGGTCCAGGCCGTGGCCGCGGTGTGCAGGCTTCTGGACCACCAGGCCATGGGGAAGGGCGCGAAGGGAAAGACCTCGCCTGCCATGGCCAGGGAGCTGGCCGTCAGCACCAGGACCGAAAGGACAAGCAGACTGTCCGTGACGGTCAGCAGGATCCTGCGAAAGCTCCAGCGACCGTGAGGGAGGCTTTTGTACCAGCCGAGATTGAGCAGCTGATGCAGGAGAAAGAGCGCCAGAAGAACGCAGCCCAGCAGGCCGTGGCGCATCAGTCCCCTGGTCACGGGGTAGGACAGCAGAAAGAGCATGACCCCGTACATGGAGACGTCGACACAAAGCTTTGTGAGGCGCCTGGCGCTCATCGTCCCAGCCCGCCGGCGCGAAGCCATTCGTCGAGGCGGCCGGTGAGGCCGCGCCCGCCGGAATAGTTGAACTCGAAGCCTATGCCGACATACGCCCCGGGAATGGTCTTGCCGAGGTCGGAGATGCTGTCGCCGAAGACGGTGCCGCCGTGGCTCGAGAAGGGCAGCACTATCTTCCCCCTGAAGTCGTGGGCCTCGAGGAAGCTGACCACAGGCATGGGCATGGTGGCCCACCAGGTGGGGTAGCCCAGAATAACCACGTCGTAGGCCGCCATGTCCTTCACCAGCGAGGAGAGAGGCGGGCGCACATTGTTGTTCAGGTCCAGCTGCGAGGACTCGTAGATGTTGCCGCCATAAGGGTTCTTCATGCGGATGGGAAAGAGGTCGGCACCAAGGTGCTTCGCGATGTACTCGGCCGCGCGGCGGGTGTTGCCGGAATAGGAGTAGTAGGCCACCAGCACCCTGGGACGGGCGGGCATGGCGATGCGTGAAGGCGCCGCTGTCTCCACGGTCTCGTCCAGAGGGGCTGCACTGCGGCAGATGCGGAAGCCCAGGTTGGGATCCGCGTCAATGGGATTGGTGGCCGAGCGGTAGGCCGAGCGCAGATGCTTGCCGAAGTCGATGTAGCTGCCGCCGCGGTTCACGCGGTAGGTGCCCGAGGCCGGGCCCGCAGGATTGTCGGTGCGGGAGAGGTCGTAGGCGCCGTAGTAGTCGAAGACCCACTCCGAGACGTTGCCGTGAGTGTGGTGCAGGCCGAAGGCGTTGGGGGCGAGCTCGTCCACCTCGATGGTCCTGCCGCGGTAGTGGCTCGGGCGCACGCTCTCGTCGCGCTCGGTGACGTAGTTCTCCTCTATGAGGTAGGGGTAGGTCGCCTCGAAGTTGACCTTGCTGCTGTGCACCTGGCTGCCCACGTTGAAGGGCGTGTCCGTGCCGGCTCTGGCGGCATACTCCCACTCGGCCTCGGTGAGCAGGCGGTAGCCGTTCGCGCGGCGGTTCCAGGTCACGGCCTCGCCATTGATGACATAGGCGGGCTCCAGGCCGCGCTTCTCGCTCAGGCCGTTGCAGAAGCGGACGGCGTCAAGCCAGGTCACGTTCTCGACAGGGAGGTTTCTCCCCTTGTGCTCGCTGGGATTGGCGCCCATGACGGCCTGATAGTCGGCCTGGGTGACCTCGTGCGGGTCCACGTAGAAGGCGCTCACATGCACCTCGTGGCGGACCTCGTCGGGATTGCGCTGGCGCTCGGAGGCCGGGCTGCCCATCTGGAAGGCGCCCCCGGGCAGGAGAAGGAACTTGTCCGGGGCCGGGGCGGCGGAGGCGTCCCCGAGCATGCCGGTGGAGAGAAGAAGGCAGGAAGAGAAGAGGGTCGCGGCCCATCGTGAGAGGCGTGTCATGGGAGAATCTCCTGTCAGGCGCGTGCTGCGCGGAGCATATGGCTGCAGGGTGGCAGCCTGGAGAGGGGCGCGGCAGGTAGGGCGCGCCTTCGGACATGTCTCACAATGGGGGAAAAGTCTTGCGCGGGTATGTCGGGAATCTTGCGTAGTCCTGCAAAAATATGTGCTGATGCAATATTGCGTGAAATGTGTTGTGCGTATTTTATAAGATATGATCAAAAAATTTATTGTTTTATATCTATAAAAATATTATTTTAGTGCGCCAGTTCGGCGTTAGCGTAACAGCAGGGTGCAAGTCCCTGCCCGGCAAAGCTTGGCGAGCCGCCGGTACTTAGCCTTGGAGCTCTTATCGTGAGGTGAGAGTTTAAGCGTAGGCAAAGGAGTGTGAGAGCCGCAATGCGGAAGCATGAAGCGATTCAGCCTCGTTATTTTATTGAGTGGAAGCCGATGCCCTTATTTAGGCAGCAGGCAGCAGAACGGTCTCAATTGCCGAGTTCCGGAAGGGACGAGGGGACCAGCACCACCGGGGTCAGAGAGCGTGGCGAGCACACAAAGGAACGCTAGCGTACCTGGGAGGTCTGATACGCTCCCGGAAGGGTAACCGAGCCCAAGGGCGACAAACCCAAGGACGCGGTGATGGTGTGTCAGAAGTCGGATCGCCCCATAGTAGTGATGAAACCCGTGAAAGCGGGTGGAGTGAAGGGGGCGACATAACATCCCCTGCGAGGAGCAGGGAACGGCCAAGCATGACCATGTGGAACACTGGAGGTTCACCCACACATGAGCAAAGGACTGAAGCCGATAAGCGAGCTGTCGAGGAGTCATAAAACGCTTCTCACGCTGGTCAACCGGGTAAACGTTGACAGTTTGATAGCGGCACACCGGGGACAAAATCCAAAGAAGGCCCCAGGCGTCGATAAGATGACCAAACAGGAGTATGGAGAACATCTCTATGCTAATGTGATGAATCTGGTCGGGCGCATGAAGACCTTTACATATGTCCCTTTACCTGTGCGGCGAACATACATCCCGAAAGACGGGGGAAAGTTCCGGCCGTTGGGTATACCGGCATATGAGGATAAGCTGGTGCAAAGCGTCATGGCGGATATTCTGATACAAGTCTATGAACCAAGATTTCTGGACTGTTCATATGGATTCAGGCCGGGAAGAGGGTGTCATGATGTTGTCAGAAAAGTAAACAAAGCCCTGATGTGGGGCCCATATAAATGGGTTCTGGAAGCCGATATCAAAGGGTTCTTTGATAACGTGAATCATGAATGGCTTATGACATTCTTGAAACATGATATTGGAGATCCTAATTTCCTCTGGTACATCGAGCGTTTTCTTGAAGCGGGTGTCATGGAAGACACACAATGGAT
>JAUNSE010000216.1 GCA_030539415.1 Desulfovibrionaceae bacterium | reverse complement strand
GTATGACATAGATTGCCCCTTCAATCTATTGTCCCGACCAGGGACGCAGGAGCTAATTTCGTGGAAGAGACGAGGGAAAAGGGCCAGGCCGGCAAGGCCGCCAAGGTGAAGCTGGGCACGAAGTCCAGGCATGCCTCCTACTTTATGCCCATGCTTGAGGCTTTTGCCAGACGCGGCAAGCTCAATGAAGTCATCAAGAGCAGAACGGTCAAATCGTGTGATCTGCTGGACGCGGGCATACCGCTCTTCCCCAACGACTTCCGCAAGGAGCATTCGGTCGCGTGGATTATCGACAGCTTCGACAGGCTGTCCGGCGAGGAGCTTGACGCCCAGGGCAATGTGGTGGCCATAGCCGGCCGCATCATCTCCCTGCGCTCCTTCGGCAAGGTCATCTTCTTCCATCTGCAGGATCAGACCGGGCGCATACAGTGCTACGCCTCCAAGGAGAACCTGGGAGAGGCCTTCGCCGTGCTGAAGAAGCTTGATGTGGGCGACATCGTCGGCATCTCCGGCCACATGTTCCGCACCAAGACGGACGAGCTGACCGTGGACTGCCGCGAGCTCAAGCTCATCACCCGCTCCATGCGCCCCCTGCCCGAAAAGTACCACGGCCTCACGGACACGGAGACCAGGTACCGCCAGCGCTATGTGGATCTCATCGTGACCCCGCGCACGCGCGAGATCTTCACCAAGCGCAGCCAGATTGTGAGCGAGGTGCGCCACATCCTCGAGGAGCGCGGCTTCATGGAGGTCGAAACCCCCATGATGCACTCCATCCCCGGCGGTGCCGCGGCCAAGCCCTTCATCACCAGGCACAACGCGCTGGACATCGAGCTGTACATGCGCATCGCCCCCGAGCTCTATCTGAAGCGCCTGCTCGTGGGCGGCTTCGAGAAGGTCTTCGAGCTCAACCGCAACTTCCGCAACGAGGGCATCGACACGCGCCACAATCCGGAGTTCACCTCCTGCGAATTCTACTGGTCCTACGCCAATTTCCATGACCTCATGGACCTGACCGAGGAGCTCTTCGCCAGATGCGCCCGCAAGGTCTGCGGCTCCACGGTCATCAGCTATCAGGGCGTGGAAATCGACCTGACCCCCGGCCACTGGCACAAGCTGACCTTCCACGAGTCGCTGGAGAAGGTTGGCGGCCACAGCCCCGAGTTCTACAACAATTACGGAAAGGTGAAGGCCTACCTCGCCGAGCGCGGGGTGAAGGTGCCGGATCAGGATCCCCTGCCCAAGCTGCAGGCCCAGCTCTTCGACCTGGACGTCGAGGAGAAGCTCATCCAGCCGACCTTCATCTACAGATACCCTCTGGAAATCTCGCCCCTGTCCCGCCGCTGCAACGACGACCCGCAGCTGGTGGACCGCTTCGAGCTCTTCGTCACCGGCCGGGAACTGGCCAACGCCTTCTCCGAACTCAACGATCCCATTGATCAGCGCTGCCGCTTCGAGGATCAGGTTCGCGAGCGCGCCGCCGGCGACGAGGAAGCCCACTGCATGGACGAGGACTATGTGCGCGCCCTGGAATACGGCATGCCTCCGGCTGCCGGCGAGGGCATCGGCATAGACCGCCTGGTCATGCTGCTCACGGACTGCGCCAGCATCCGCGAGGTCATTCTCTTCCCGCTGCTGAGACCGGAAGTCTAGCCCGAACGGGGCCGCCTTCCCGAGAGGAAAGCCATTGAGCTTTGAATTCTTCGTCGCCAAGCGCTACCTTTTCTCCAGACGCAAGCAGGCCTTCATCTATGTGATTTCGCTCATGTCCATCCTGGGCGTGGCTCTCGGTGTCGCCGCGCTCGTGGTGGTGCTGGGGGTCTACAACGGCCTCACCACGGACATGCGCGACAAGATTCTGGGCGCCAACGCGCACGGCATGGTGCTGGGATCGCTGCCGGACTCCTTCTCCCTGGAGCCCGACATCATGGATGTGATCCTGGAGACGCCCGGCGTGACCGGCGCCACGCCCTTCATCTACAGCGAGGTCATGCTTTCGGCTGGAACGGGCGTCAAGGGCCTCATCCTGCGCGGCATAGATCCCGACGGCGCCCCGCAGGTGCTCTCCATGCTGCAGGCCATCAAGCAGGGCAGCGTGGAGGGGCTGAAGAAGTCGCCGCCTCCGGGCATCATTCTGGGCGAGGAGCTGGCCAAGCGTCTGGGCCTCTCGGTGGGCTCGCGCGTCAACCTCCTCTCCCCCTCGGGCCAGAAGTCCACGACCGGCTACCAGCCGCGCATCCGCCCCTTTGTTGTGGCCGGCATCTTCAAGACGGGCATGTACGAGTACGACACGTCCATGGCCTTCCTCTCCCTCGATGCCTGCCGCGATCTGCTGGGCATGGAGGACGGCTACCTGTCCGGCATAGAAATCACCGTCGCCGACCTGTACAGGGCGGACGAGGTTGTGGCGACCCTCAACGAGCGCGTCGGCTACCGCTTCTACGCGCGCAGCTGGATGGACATGAACGCCAACCTCTTCGCGGCCCTGAAGCTCGAGAAGATAGGCATGTTCATTCTTCTGGCCATGGTCGTGCTCATCGGCTCGTTCTCCATCGTGGCCACTCTGGTCATGCTGGTCATGGAGAAGACGAAGGACATCGCCGTCATGATGAGCATGGGCGCCACCCGCTCCATGGTGCGCCGCGTCTTCATGTGCCAGGGCCTCATCATCGGCCTCGTGGGCACAATCCTCGGCAACGCCCTGGGCCTGACCGTGGGCTACTTCCTCAAGAAGTACCAGTTCATCAAGCTGCCCGAGAACGTCTACACCCTGGACCATCTGCCCATCATCATCACGGTGCCGGACGTGGCCGTCATCTCCGCCTCCGCCCTGCTCCTCTGCTTCCTCGCCACCCTGTATCCGGCCCGCCAGGCCTCCCGCCTGAAGCCGGCCGAGGCCCTGAGGTACGAATGAGCGAACTCTACACCTTTCATGACGTGGTCAAGACGTATGACGAGGGCGGCAGGACGCTTGAAATTCTCAAAGGCGTCAGTCTGTCCATAGAAGAGGGCGAGCAGGTGGCCGTTGTCGGCGCCTCGGGCTCCGGCAAGAGCACCCTCTTGCATCTTATGGGCGCGCTTGATACTCCTACATCGGGGTCGGTCTGCTACAGGAGAAGGGACATGGCCTCCCTTTCTCCGGACGAACAGTCCGCCTTCCGCAACCGAACCTGCGGCTTTGTCTTCCAGTTTCACCATCTGCTGGTCGAATTCTCGGCCGAAGAGAACGTGGCCATGCCGGCCATCATCGCCGGCAGGTCCCGCTCGGACGTCCTTGCCGACGCCCGCGAGATTCTCGGCAGGGTGGGGCTCGGGGACAAGCATGCCAGCAGGGTCAACAACCTATCCGGCGGCGAGCGGCAGCGCGTCGCCATAGCCCGCGCGGTCCTCATGCACCCGGAGGTGCTGCTGGCCGACGAGCCGACCGGCAACCTGGACGAGCACACCGGCGCCCAGGTCGTCTCGCTTTTGAAGGAACTGAACCGCGAACTGGGGATGACCATGGTCGTGGTGACCCACAATGCCGAACTGGCCGCGGGCCTTGACCGCAGCCTCGAATTGCGAGCAGGAATGCTGTATGAAAAAACTTTCGCGTAGCAGACGTTTTTCAATCTGGATTGCGTGCGTCCTGCTGCTGGGTCTCTTCGTGCCCCAGCAGGCCAGAGCAGAGGGGGAGACCATTCTGGTCCTCCCCTTCGGCATTCAGGCAGGTCCGGATTTCCCCGATGCCGCACAGGCTGTCCCCAAGGCCATCGTCGACAAGATCGAGGCCCAGGGCATGGA
The DNA here is from genome assembly GCA_030539415.1 of Desulfovibrionaceae bacterium. Taxonomy (GTDB): domain Bacteria; phylum Desulfobacterota; class Desulfovibrionia; order Desulfovibrionales; family Desulfovibrionaceae; genus Desulfovibrio. The sequence continues at coordinate 559 of JAUNSE010000216.1, read as the reverse complement.
GCCCGTTCCCATGGAGCGGGCGGCCGCCCTGCTGAGAAATTCCCAGCTCCAGACCATCAACCTGGCCTCCGCCCATCATCTGGGCCTGCAGGCCGGCGCGGATCTGGTCATCTACGGCCGCTTCAGCCAGCAGGGCCCGGGCTTCAGCATGGAGACCATGCTGGTGCCTGTTGCCGCCGACTCCACGGCCGTTCCGGCCCGCTTCCAGCGCCACGCGCTGAGCGACCTGGGCGATGTGGCCTCCCAGCTGGCCTCCAGGGCAGCCACCACGCTGCGTCCCGCGCCGGTCACTCCCGCCGCCCAGGCGGAGGCGGCGGTGACGCCCGGCGTCACGCCGGCCACTCCGGCCGAGCCCGTGCGCTCCGCGAGCGAGCAGCTTGTGCCCATGCGCACCTCCGGCACCGGCCTTGCCGACGTGCAGCTGCGCGGCCTGAGGAACATCGAGCGCGACGTCATCCTCATGCGCATGACCATCCGCAGGGGCGACAGCCCCGATGCCGACGCCATCAACGAGGAGGTCAAGCGCCTCTGGGAGATGGGCTACTTCACCGACGTCCAG
>JAUNSE010000215.1:1979-4347 GCA_030539415.1 Desulfovibrionaceae bacterium | reverse complement strand
CCGTCGGGCGCGCTGAAGGTCAGGCTTCCCTTCGCCGTGTTCTGTATTTCACCGTCCTTGTTCAGGTCATCCTCGATGCGGCTGCCGGTGCTCTTTTCTGTCGCCAGATAGGCCTCGTCAACGGTCAGCACGTCCTCTTCGGCGCCGAGTTCCACCCCGTGGGTCGTACCCCTGATGAATATGGTCAGCGTGGTCGACGAATCATCGCCGTCGCCGTCGGTGATGGTGTACTCGAAGACATCGGTCAGGGGCTCGCTGTCATCGCCAAGCGCCTGCACCTTCCGGTTTGTGCGGTCAAGCGTGTATTCGTAGCTGCCGTCCGAGCCGATCACAAGGGTGCCGTAGAGGCCCTGCAGCGTGACCGAGCCTCCCTCCTCCACTGCGGATTCGGAGGCATCGCCTTCGGCCTTCGCGCCGGTGAGCCTGGCGCCGTCCGCGCCCTCGCTGTCCTCGGCATCGCCGGCCGCAAGAATGTTCCCCTCCTCGTCCTCAATCTGCCCGGAGCCGTCATGCATCACATTGCCGGAGGCAGTGACCGGAGCGGCGGTGGGGGAGTCCTCGCGCACGGCGTTCTCGTCAGCAACCGCCTCGGGCATATCGTCCACAATGAGCACGGTGATGACACCGTAGCCCGCGTCCCCGTCCGTGTCGGTCACGGTCAGGCGGAACTGATGGCCTATCTCGTCCGCACCCTGGACGGAGTGCTCCTCAGTGTTGCGGTCGAGCACGTAGTCGTACTCGAGCACGCCCGTCTCGACGTTGTAGGTGAAGTTGCACAGATGCCCCTCGTCCGTGGCGATGCTGGCCTCTGTGTTGACAGTCGTGCCGTCATAGATGGTCACACCCTCGAGGACGATGGTGGCGACCCCGTCCAGAGCCGTGATCTGCATGGCGCCGTGGGCGGTGCTGGTCTCGGGATCATTGTCCGCCAGGGTGTTCTCCCAGACCCGGAGCACGTCCGTGCCGGTGGTGAGGCCTGCGCCATCCCAGTCACCATCGCCGCTGCCGTCCGGAGTCGGCGTCACCGGCGTGTCAGGGTCATACTCCCCTGGCACAACGGGCACGACAATGACGGGATTGTCCGTCTCACCGTCATATCCGTGCCCCCAGCGCCCTCCGCCGGTCAGCCAGGGATCCTCTCTCCCGTCCGTCCAGCCGAGGTCGAAACCGCCCAGCCTGTCGATGCCGTCGAGCAGCTCAAGATTGTCGTAAATAATGAAACGATTTCCGTTGTGCTCGTCTTCCTGGGCCTTCTCGCCATTATCCTGTTTGTCGGAGGGAGAAGGATCAGAACCGGCCGAGAGCTTTGCGCGTCATTTCAAGGTATTTGACGCCCGGTACCAGGCCCGGATCCGGTCGGGGATGCCCCCAGAAATGCCCCCAATTTTCATTTGTTCGAGCATGAGCGCCGCCGCGTCCGGGAAGGGACGCAACCTCCTTTCATAACATGAAAATGGCCCGGTCTAATGAGAAATCAGCTCGAGCGCAGCTCATCCAGATAGTCGCTCCAGAACTGCAGCATCTGCCGGCGCTCCTCCAGCAGGTCTGAGCGGTTATAGGCAGCTCTGACGGAGTTGCGCTCCACGTGGGCCAGCTGCAGCTCGATGGCGTCCGGGCGGAACTTCATCGTGTTCAGGATGGTGGAGGCCGTGGACCTGAAGCCGTGCACGCTGATCTCGTCGCGCGTGTAGCCCATGCGCAGCAGGGCGCCCAGGAGCGCCTCGGAGGTGATGTGGCAGTTCTTGCGCAGGGTGCTCGGAAAGCAGTACTCCGTCTCGCTGTCCAGGGAGCGCAGGCACTGAAAGAGCTCCCTGACCTGCCGCGAGAGCGGTATCAGGTGCTTGCGGCGCCGCTTCATCCGCTCGGCGGGGATGGTCCAGAGGTCCTTCTCGAAGTCCAGCTCCTCCCATCTCGCGCCGACGAGCTCGCTCGAGCGGCAGAAGACATTGGCCATGATCATCAGCGCGAGGCGCACGACGGCATAGCCCCGGTAGCCGTCTATGAGCTTCAGCAGGGCGGCGAACTCGGCGGGCTCCAGGATGGCCGCCCGGTGGCGGATCGGCGGCTTGTCCGGCAACACTTCGACAAGGCCGGCGGAGATGTCGCTGTCAACGTACTGCATGACCTGCGCAAAACGGCAGATCTGGCCGGTCAGCTGGGCGACGCGGCGGCAGAGCTCGGGCGTGTCCCTGAGCAGCAGATGGGTGCGGATGAGGTCCAGAAGCCGCAGCCTGGAAAAGGGGATGGCCCCGAGATGCGGCAGCAGGTACTTCTCCACCCTGCGCCACTTCTCCTGCCTGTAGCGGGGAGAGAGGTTCTTGCCCTTGGTCGCGAACCACTCGGCCGCGGCCGACTCGAAGGTCACCTC
>JAUNSE010000215.1:0-1969 GCA_030539415.1 Desulfovibrionaceae bacterium | reverse complement strand
GAGCCTTGTCCTGGCCGCCTGCTCGCGGCGCTTCTGCTGCCTGACCGCGCTCGGGTCGATGCCCCCGGCCAGCAGGCTCTTCGCCTCGTCGCGCCTGCTCCTCGCCTCCTTGAGCCCGACCTGAGGATAGACGCCCAGGGCCAGGCGCTTCTCGCGCCCGTCGAAGCGGTACTTGAAGCGCCAGAGCTTGGAGCCGCTTGGCGTCAGCTCTATGTACAGCCCCTGGCCGTCAAAAAGCCTGATGGGCCGGCTTGCTTCGGGGTCGAGTTTGGTCTGTCTGATTCTGAGATCCGAGAGAGGCATTGTCTGATCCTTTGTGGGAGAATTGTGCAGTTTTCGGCTGCCCGAAAACGGTCCGCCGGGGGCATCGTCCGGAGCGGGTCCGGACAGCGGGCTCGATGCCCCCAGCGATGCCCCCAATTTGTTTCAATGGGAGCGGGAGAGCGGGAGCCCGCCCTGCTTTGCATAGCAGAAAACAGGCTGTCGGAAAGTACCTTGGAAAGGGCTAATAGGCTGTTTTATGGGACAGTTTTTTTTGCGTCCGGTCACCCGTTCCGGGAAAGAGTCCGGAACTCGGGCCCATTCTAGCCGGAATTATGACAACGTAAATCATTCACCTGACAACAGATCGTCAGATCACAGGCCTGAATGGCCGATGTGCAGGACACCGCGCCGGCATCCGGCACCCTCCGGCGGGAGTTCCGCCGCACGCTAATGGCGCGGATCCGCCAGAACGAACGGACCCTTCGCCGGTCCGGCTTCCGGCGATGCCGCAATATTTTCCGCAATATCAGGCAAAATCAGTATTTTTCGTACAATATTCAGCCCCCGGCAGTCGTGCCGGAGCGGCCGGGAAAGGCCTCTGCGGCCCCTTCGTCATGCCCTCTTTTCATCCGGATAGTACGATGGTCTTGACAAGTTTATTTTTTCTCATGAATATGACCATGCAAGCAGTCCGGCGCGGACCGCCCCTGTGGAGGGCGGCCAGGCGCCCGACTTCCCCGGTCCGACAGTGGGGAAAGGCCTCCGGCCGGCCCGGGAAGCCCTGCGGCATATCGCCGCAAACACCCGCCCAGAGCGGATTTCAAGCCGACAATCAGCACCTGCGCCGGCGGCCCGCACGAGGCCGCGCCCGTCTTTCCTTCGGGCGGGTCCGAACGCAGAACCGATATTTTCCGTATCAATACAGGAGCATGAATATGGCCAATCAGAACACCTCCAGCAGCCCCGCAGCCGCCCTGGAGCGTCACGCGCAGGCAGCCGGTCGTCCCGGCTCCTCGGATGCGGAAGCCATGCAGCCGTTTTCCGCCGACACCCACGCCGAAAGCCCGGCAAGTGCTCCGACGATGCTTGCTGAAGGCACTGCCGTCTCCGAAAATACGCAGGGAAATTCAAAGCCTAACGAGGCCGTCGAGACCACCGTTCCCGAGACGGCCGCACCCGCCCAAGAGGCGCAGGCAAAGGCCGCCGATCCTGCGGACAATGGTTCTGCGGATTCTCCCTCTGACGTTTCCGAAGGCCTCCTGGCCGCCTGACATGGGATGCGCATAAACAGCGCACCCCATGTCCTCCCAAGAAAAACTTCACGCAATTCTCAAATGTTATCAGCATCATTACAGGCAGCGCGTCCTGACATTGACGCACCGGAAGGATTTCGCGGACATTCCCGCTCCTGATGCCCGCATCCTCCATCGGCCCTGCCGGCCGCGCTCCGCCTGTCAGGATAACGACCGGACAGACAAACAGAAAGAACAGACCCCAATATACATTGCCTCTGCATCACGCGCGAACGCGTTTCCCAGGAGCCCTCCGGCCCGGGCCGGAGGGCTCTTCCGTTCCCGTCTCCGGGCCGAAGGCCCCCCGCGGCCGGAGCGCTGCCCTGTCCGCCGCGGACTTGCGCGCGGGCGCAAAAAAAGCTTCCTCAACATATCCCATGGAAAGGGGGAAATGACGCTCTTGTCTTCCTAGG
>JAUNSE010000214.1 GCA_030539415.1 Desulfovibrionaceae bacterium | reverse complement strand
TAAGCCGGCCCGCGCTCACGGCGCTGCCGCCCCGGTGCCCTGGTACATGTAGGAAAGGCCCTTGTTCTCCTTCTTCGCCCACTCGAAGGCGTCTCTCAGCGTCTTCCAGGGACGGTCCTGGGGACAGATGACGCCGCTCTGATTGAGGCCGAGCAGGGTGATGTACTGGAAGTCGTCCAGGGAATAGCCCGAGCCGCGGCTGAAGTGCGGCGAATAGGTGAAGGCCGCCGTGGCGGAGATGCCGAGGACATAGCCGTCGGGGCGGCAGGCCGCGAGTTCGATGGCCATGATGCTGCCGTGGGAGCCGCCGGGGATGTTGCGCACGATGACGGGCTGGCCCAGATCTTTCTGCAGTCTGGCCGCCACATCGCGGGTCAGCAGGTCTATCTGGGAGCCGGGAGCGGTCATGGTCATGAGCGTGACGGGCCTGGACGGCCAGTCGGCCCGGGCGGCCGGAGCGGAAGCGAAAACGAGCAGCAGTGTCAGAACTGCGGTGCAGGCAGCGGAAAGTCTGAGCATATGTCCTCCGTAAAGCGCAAGCGAACAGGGCAGTTTCCGACTGCCCTGCAGGTCTGATACTACCAAGAGAATATTTTCACAAGCTCAGTTTCAGCTGTTGAAAAAGATATGCCGGACGCATTTTCTCCATCTGCCGAAAAGTGCCGCCGCACTGCCGCCTTCTCCGAGAAGCCCGTCACGCAGAAAAGAAGTTCGCACCTTCCGACACAATGACAAAAATTTTTCTCTTCCGCTTTTTGACGCTCATTTCCTTTTTTTCATCGAATTTATTCTATTTTATTTTAAACAACAGCACCAAAAAATTTTCTGCAGCACAGTATTGTTCCAGATATGACGCCAATCTGACGTCATCACCGGACTGACAGGTCGGCATTTGCAAACTGGCCATGCAAAAACACGCTGTTTCGTCATCATATTCAGGAGATAGCGAAAAATTTGCGTCCCGTCTCCGCACTTCGTCGCAGACAACAGGCCGAATAACAGTGCTGTTATTGCCGCATACGCCCGTCAGCGGCCGTGCGCAACCAATGATTGAATGCCCAGTCAGAGAGTTTTGCGGCAAGGATCGTCCTGTCCGCCCGCTTTCTGCTCTCTTTCGCAGCTGCCGGATGCGCCGTCCCCGCAGCCGTATCGACCGCAGAGCCCGCAGCGCCCCCTCCTGCACGGGCTGAGACCGTTGTATCGGGCCCCTCGGACGGGCCCGGAACAGAAAATTTCGCCTCCGCTGGATTTTCTGAAAAAAAGTGTTGACAGAAGAGGCCTCTTCGCCTATCTTCTCTTTGTTCAACGGGCCATTAGCTCAATTGGTAGAGCAGTTGACTCTTAATCAATTGGTTTGGAGTTCGAGTCTCCGATGGCCCACCAAAAACAAATAATGCCTCCGCTGATTTCAGCGGGGGCTTTTTTTGTTGCCCGACTGCTGCTCCAACTGCCCGGCAACACGGCACAATCAGCCAGCCTCTCCGGCTTTGCAGAGCGTGTTTCGTTTGCAGGTCCGTGCCGCACAGGATATAGTTTCTCGTTCCAAATACATGACCTCCCTCCCCCAGGGAGCCCTTATCCGGGTTCTTGATGGCCAGAAAACTGACGGCTTCACTTCCATTCCGCTTTCTCCCCGTTCTGCTTCCCGTCCTCCTGCTCGTCCTGGCGCTCTTCCCCGCGCCCGGCCTTGCCGCTCCGGACGTGGACGCCAGAATGTCCTATGCCCGCGCCGAGGACGGCAGCGTTGTCGCCGGCCTCACCCTCTCCATTCCGCGCGGCTATCACGCCTATTCCCATGACCCGGGCGATGCCGGGCGTCCCTGCGAGCTCTTCTTCGATCTCGACGGCGCCGGCCCCTCGGCCGTGTACTATCCCGAAGGCTCCCTGCAGCGCGACTACTACGACAGGGAGGCCCAGGTCAGCGTCTACGAGGGCACGCGCCTGATTTATACCGTCCTTCCCGAGGACGCCGCGGGCAAGCCCTGGAAGGCCACCCTCTCGCTCCTGCTCTGCTCCGAGCTCAACTGCACCCCCGTGGACAGAAAGCTCTCCGGCACGGTGCCCAGAAACGTGCCCGGCCTTGACGCGGCCGAGTGGAAGGACGACTGGCTGGCCCTTTCCACCGGCACGCAGCCGGTGACGCCGGGCGTGCCGGGCATGGTCTTTTCCATGGATGCCGGCGGAGCCACCGCCATGGTGCCGGCCGGCGGCATGACGCTCTCTCCGCCCGACGGCAACGACGGCCCCCTGCCGGCTCCGGCCGGCTTCGACTTCGAGCTGACCCCGGTCTACGCCGACAACAGCGTGGAGATCTACGGTCTCGGCAAGGCCCTGCTCTTCGGCATTCTGGCGGGACTCCTGCTCAATGTCATGCCCTGCGTCCTGCCCGTCCTGAGCTTCAAGATGGTCGGCTTTCTGATGATGCACGGCCAGACGCCGGAAAGCCTCAGGACCTTCCGCCAGCACAATCTCTACTTCTCGGCCGGCATCATCACCCTGTTCACGATTCTGGCCTTTGTGCTGGGCCTCATGGACATGATGTGGGGGCAGCTCTACCAGAGCCAGGAATTTCTGCTCATCCTGCTGATGATGATCTTTCTCATGGGCCTTTCCATGATGGGCGTCTTCACCCTGCCCATGATTGACCTGCGCGCCCTCTCCAGAGAGTCCGGCAGCCCCAGGCTGCAGGCCTATCTCACCGGCCTGCTCTCCACCTTCCTGGCGACGCCCTGCTCGGGCCCCCTGCTCGGCGGCGTCCTCGGCTGGGCCTTCACCCAGCCCCTGCCCATTCTGGTGGTGGTCTTCTGGTCCGTGGGACTCGGCATGACCCTGCCCTACATCGTGCTCAGCATCTGGCCGAGACTCGCCCTGGCCCTGCCGAGACCCGGTCCCTGGATGCAGATCTTCGAGCACATTCTGGGCTTCCTGCTGCTCGGCACGGCCCTCTACCTGCTCTCCATCCTGCCCGAGGCCAAGTACATCCCCGTGCTCTCGGCCCTGCTGGTCGCGGCCCTTTCGGCCTTTTTATGGGAGCATGTCTGCTCCCTGGAAGCCTCGAAGGCTCGCCGCCTTGTTGCCAGCGTCCTCTTTGTGGGCATTCTGGCGGGCTCCGCCTTCTTCGCCCTGCACATGGAGCGCACCGAGGCCAGATGGACGCCCTTCACGGTGGAGCGCTTCTCCGCGCAGCTTGGCGAGCGGCCCATGATTGTGGAATTCACCGCCGACTGGTGCCCCAACTGCAAGTTCGTGGAGGCCACGGTCTTCAACGAGCGCCGCCTGCAGCAGACCGGCGAGCGGTACGACGCGGAATTCATGCGCGTGGACCTCACCGATCCCAATGCCGCCGGCTCCAAGCTGCTGGAGATGCTGGGCTCCCGCTCCATCCCGCTGACCGCCATCTTCCCGGCCGGGGACAATGCCACCTCCCCCACCGTGCTGCGCGACGTCTTCTCGGCCCAGACCTTCGACAATACAGTGCGCGCGGCCTTCGCGAGATAGGCCTGCAGAGCGCGGCAGCGCCGGGACCTGTCCGTCCGAACATCACAGCGAAAGAGAGAGCTTCATGACTTTCCATGGAGCTCTCTCTTCTGTCTTCCTCCAGGCCCGCCCCGCTTCCAATTTTGCGTTCGCCGCAAACTTCCAGAGAGTTCGCCCGCCCTTGCCGTCCTCTGGAGCAGCGGACCGGCCTCATCGAGCCTGCGGCATAGGCGCCGGCCGGAAAAAAGGGCTTCTCCCCGCGCCGGCGGAAAGAAGCCCTCATGAAATGCGGCCTCACGGACTGCGGGCCGGCGCCTTGCCGTCCCCGCCCCCGGATGCGGCTAGAGAATGTACTGGCTGAGGTCCTGGTCCTCGCGCACGTCGGTCAGATGGTCGCGCACGTACTGCCTGTTGACCACGATCTGGGCGCCGGGCATTTCCGGCGCCTCGAAGGAGATGTCGGCCAGCACCTTTTCCATGATGGTGTACAGGCGCCTTGCGCCGATGTCCTCGGTGCGGCTGTTCACGTCCTCGGCAAAGGCGGCGATCTCCTCGAGGCCGTCCTGGCTGAAGCTCAGGCGCACGTTCTCGGTGTCGAGCAGGGCCGAGTACTGCCTCGTCAGGGCGTTGTCGGGCTCCTGCAGGATGCGCAGGAATTCGTCGCGGCCCAGGGGCTGCAGCTCCACGCGCAACGGAAAGCGGCCCTGCAGCTCGGGACTGAGGTCGCTGGGCTTGGAGAAGTGGAAGGCGCCGGCGGCGATGAAGAGGATGTGGTCGGTCTGCACCATGCCGTACTTGGTCTTGACCGAGCTGCCCTCCACGATGGGGAGCAGGTCGCGCTGCACGCCCTCGCGGGAGACGTCGTTCTGGCGGGCCTGGCCGGCGGAGCTGGCGATCTTG
>JAUNSE010000213.1 GCA_030539415.1 Desulfovibrionaceae bacterium | reverse complement strand
TGCACAAATATTTCAGGTCATTTCACATATTTGTAATTCAACCCGGAGAACAAAAGAGAGGCCGCGTCTTCTCCCCGGCGGACCTGCCGGCACAGCCAGCGCGGAAACAGTGTCCTATGCAGCTCCTTTCTGAGACCGTCCAGGGCTATCTGGCCAATTCGTCCATGATTCGGCGCATGTTTGAGGCCGGCATCGAACTCAGGAAAAAATACGGCCCGGAGAATGTCTATGACTTCTCCCTGGGCAATCCGGACCTTCCCGCTCCCGCCAGGGTGGTGGACGGCCTGAAGGCCTTCGCCGAAAAGGCGGACCAGCCCTTTGCCTTCGGCTACACTCCCAATGCCGGGGCTCCGTGGGCCCGCGAAGCGCTGGCCAAGTGGCTGAGCGAGGATCAGGGCGTCAGTCTCGAGGCCGGAGACGTGCTCATCAGCGTCGGCGCGGCGAGTGCGCTCAACGCTGTCCTCAAGGCGATATTCAACCCGGGCGAGGAACTTCTGACCTTTGCCCCCTACTTCGTCGAGTACGGCTTCTATGTTTCCAACCACGGCGGCGTCCTGTCCACTGTGCCGAGCAGGCCGGAGACCTTCGCTCCCGATGTGGAGGCGCTGGAGAAGGCCATGAGCCCCAAGACCAGGGCCGTGCTCATCAACTCCCCGCACAACCCCACCGGCGCTGTCTACACGCTCGAGGAGCTGAAGGAAATCTGCGCCCTGCTGGAACGCAAGAGCGAAGAGTACGGCCATCCCGTCTGGCTCATTTCCGACGAGCCCTACCGCTTCCTCGCCTATGACGGCATCGAGGTGCCCTCCGTGCTGCCGCTGTACCGCTTTGCCGTCTGCGTCAGCTCCTTCTCGAAAAATCTTTCCCTGCCGGGCGAGCGGATCGGCTACGCCGCCCTTTCCCCCCTGCTGGAAAACCGCGCCGAATTCATGGCCGCCCTCACCCTGACCAACCGCATTCTCGGCTACGTCAACGCCCCCATCGTCGGCCAGCACATCATGGTGGCCGCTCTCGGCGCGAGCGTGGATGTGGACATCTACACCAGACGGCGCAATGCCATGGCCGAAGTGCTGGCCGAGGCCGGTTACGAATTCAACCTCCCCCGCGGCAGCTTCTACTTCTTCCCCAAGGCGCCCGGCGGTGATGACAAGGCCTTCATCGCGGCCCTGACGCAGGAATGCGTTCTCGGCGTGCCCGGCTCCGGCTTCGGCTGCCCCGGCTACTTCAGACTGGCCTTCTGCGTGGATGAGGACATCATCCGCCGCTCGGCGAAGGGCTTTGCCGCAGCCCGCAGGAAATTTGCCTAGAGGCGGTAAGGCATCGGGCCTCCCGCGGGAGGCATGAGCAGAGACTTGAAAACGGTCTGCCGGAACTTCATCCGGCAGACCGTTTTTCCGTTTGCTTCCGCTGCGGCGGCGGACCTGGCCGAGCGGGGCGGCGAAGCAGCCGCAGCTATCCGGCCGCGCGCTCGCGCACCACCTGATGCAGGGCCTGCAGACCGAGCAGATAGCTGCCGACGCCGAAGCCCGCCACGGAGCCGCAGCAGGCCGGGGCAATCACCGAATGACGACGGAACTCCTCGCGGGCTCCGACATGAGACATGTGCACTTCCACCACGGGCACGGACAGAATGTTCAGGGCATCCAGCAGACCGTAGCTGTAGTGCGTCCAGGCACCGGCGTTGATGACCACGCCGCGAGTGCCGTCATCCAGAGCGCGGTGTATGCGCTCGGCCATGAGGCCCTCCACGTTGGACTGGAAGATGTCCAGTGTCACTCCGAGCCTGGCAGCCTCCTTTTCAAGGGCTGCGTTGATGTCTTCCAGAGTGGCCGTGCCGTACACCCGGGCATCGCGGCGGCCGAACATGTTGAGGTTGATGCCGTGCAGAATCAGATAGTCATGGGGCATGACAGGCTCCCGAAGCTTGCTTGAAATGGATAGTGGGACAGCTGCGGCGCCCTCCAGGGACCGCTTCCGGCGCCGACTCTACTGCCGTCGGGATCAAAAGGCAAAATTTCTCCGGCGGGCCCGGTGCGCACAAACAAAGGATGCAAGGGCCGATACGGCGTTCCAAAGTTACAGGAAAACAAACTGGCATCTAGCCTTTCGGATGAAAAATAGATAACTTCTGTGTAAGATCAGTTTTTTCTCTGATTGTTTCAAAACACCTAGCAATCTTGCTTTTTCTGTTATACTGTTCACGCGCTCAATATCGCCGGCAAGGGTCTGCCTTCCCGCACGGAGTATTTCCGGGCGGGAAAAACCGAAAATCCATTTTTTCGGATTGCCCTGCCGGGCAACCATTCTGCCCTGCCCAACTACCATAGGATTCTCTGAGGAGTTCCCAATGCAGGAGACACCACTTGACATCGTCCGCTCGAAAGACCGCGACTTCATCAGGGAAGTCGAGGCCGAAAGCGGCCAGATCGTTTCCAACTGCTATCAGTGCGGAAACTGCACCGCCGGCTGTCCGGCGGGATTCACCTACGACATGCAGACCAATCAGGTCATGCGCGCCGTGCAGCTGGGCCTGAGAGAGCAGGTGCTGCATTCAGAAGCCATCTGGATGTGCCTTTCCTGTTCCACCTGCTCGCTGCGCTGTCCGAACAATATTGATGTCGCCGCCGTCATGGAGACGCTGCGCCACATGGCGCGCAGAGAAGGCTGCATCAGCGTCGGCCGCATGAACAAGTTCTGGATGTCCTTCCTCAATACCGTGCAGGCCTTCGGCCGCAGTTTTGAAATCGGCACCATGGCCCTTTACATGTTCCGCTCCCTGCGCATGACCACCGATGTGGACCTCGCGCCCGGCGCGCTGTCCAAGGGAAAGCTCGGCTTCATTCCGCATACCATTCCCGACGGCGGCGCCAAGGCCGTGGGCCGCATTTTCAAACGGTACAAGGAACGCTGCGAGCGTGAAGGAGTGCGTCCATGAAGATAGCCTACTATCCCGGCTGCTCTGCCAAGGGCTCTTCTCTCGACTACGAACTCTCCACCGTGGCCGTCTGCAACGAGCTCGGGGTGGTTTCGCGGGAGGTGCCGGACTGGAACTGCTGCGGCTCCACACCCGCCCATGCCGTCAGCACCGAACTGTCCGCCGCGCTGTGCACCCGCAATCTTGCCCAGGCCGCCAAAATCAATGCGGACATCGTCATGACGCCCTGTCCATCCTGTCTTTCCAATCTCAAGCACGCCAGAGCCCGCATGGAGAAGCCGGAATTCCGTCAGCGCGTCAACGAGCTGCTCGACGAGCCGGCGCCCGAAAATCTGCCCGACGCCACGTCGGTCATGCAGGTGATAGGCACGCTCTGTGATGCCGGGAAAATCCGCTCGCACGTGACCAACTCTCTTGCGGGCATCCGCATCGCTCCCTACTACGGGTGTCTGATGAGCCGCCCCGCAGACCTCATGCGTTTCGGCGACCCCGAGAACCCCACCCTCATGGAAGAGCTGCTCAAGGCCTGCGGAGCTGACCAGGTGCTGGACTTCCCTCTCAAGACAGAGTGCTGCGGCGCCTCTTCCGGCATTCCGCACCGCCCGCTCACTGCCGTCAATTCCGGCCGCATTCTGGAGCTGGCCACCAGGATGGAAGCCGACTGCATCGCCGTCTGCTGTCCCCTGTGCCAGATGAACCTGGACCTGCGTCAGAAGCAGGCCGCGAGCCAGATGGAGACCACCTTTGACATGCCTGTTCTGTACTACACCCAGCTCATGGGCATAGCCTTTGGTCTGAGCGAACAGGAACTCGGCCTCGAGAAGCTGATTGTTCCGGCCGACCGTGTCGTGGCCAAAATCAGGGCTCTCAATACCGCGGCCCAGATTCAAGAAGGAGTCAAGGCATGAGAATAGGCGTTTTCGTCTGTCACTGCGGCAGCAATATCGCCGGCACCGTGGACTGCGCCGCGGCTGCCCAGAGCGCGCTTTCGCTTCCTGACGTGGTGTATGCCACGGACCTGATGTACTCCTGCGCCGAACCCGGTCAGGCCGCCATCGAGCAGGCCATTCACGACTACGAGCTCACCGGCGTCGTGGTTGCCTCCTGTTCGCCCCGCATGCACGAGCCCACCTTCCGCCGCACCATCGAGCGCGCCGGCCTGAACCGCTACATGCTGGAAATGGCCAACATCCGCGAGCACGTGTCCTGGATCGGCAAGGACAAGACGGCCAACACGAACAAGGCCTCCGAGCTTATCGGCATGGCCGTCATGAAGCTGCGCAACAACCGTCCGCTCTTCGCCCAGCGCTTCGACATCACCAAGCGCGTGCTGATCATCGGCGGCGGCGTGGCCGGCATTCAGGCCGCCCTTGACTGCGCCGACGGCGGCATCCCCGTCATCCTGGTCGAGCGCGAGACCACCATCGGCGGCAAGATGGCCAAGCTGGA
>JAUNSE010000212.1 GCA_030539415.1 Desulfovibrionaceae bacterium | reverse complement strand
CAGGGCGTGCACGATGAACTCGCTCAGGGCCAGAAGCCAGATGGCGGCGAAGAGCACGTACTGCGAGGGAATGAGCAGAAGGGCCAGAAAGGCCATGTAGGCGAAGGAGCCCATGGCCAGCAGGCGTGCGGGACCGCCGGCGAAGGAGGTGATCTGCTTGATCCACAGCGAGGTCACGAGGCCGACGGCATAGCCCAGATACATGAGGCCGACTGTGCCGCTGCCGGCCTGGCCGAGTTCGGCCATGCGGAAGGGAATGAGGTTGCCCATGCCGGCAAAGACGAAGATGCCGCAGCCTTCGGCGAAAAGCAGGCTCGGCACGCCGGGAATGCCGAAGACCGACAGATACTCCTTCGGGGTGTGCAGGCGGCCGTGATGATGCTGCGGGTCCTTGAGAGAGAAGGCCAGAACCACCAGGGCGATGACAATGGAGACCGAGAAGCCGGCCAGGGTGAGGCGCCAGCCTATCAGTTCGCCGAAGACGCCGCCGAGCACGCGCGCCGAAACCGAGCCCACAAGATTGCAGGCAATGTAGCCGGCCAGGGCGCGGGCAAGGTCCATGTGCCGGAAGTGCGCCGCGATGGCGCTCATGATGGCGGTCAGGCCGACAGGCAGGAACAGAGCCTGCAGACAGCGCACGGCCATGAGCATCTCGAAGGAGGCGGCGAAATAGATGAGCACGCTGGTGGCCGCCAGAATGGCCGAGCTGGTCAGGATGGCCCGGCGCACGCCGGTCTTGTCGAGCAGCATTCCAACGAAGATGGGCGAGACCGCGAGGGACGCCATGAAGACGCCGATAAGCATGCCGGAGGAGGTCATGCCGCTGCCGAATTCGCTGCTGATGGTGTTGAGCAGCGCCTGCGGGCTGTACATGAGGCCGTACAGGCAGACAGTCAGTACGAGAAGGCCCGCGTAGGCATGCAGGTCCTGCGTGATGATGGGATGTTGACGGGAGTTCATGATATCCTTGGAAAAAAAGCAAAAAGGCCCGAAAAGCCGGGCCTTCTGAAAATCTGGCGAAGGAACGGCGGGCTACATGCCCAGATAGGCCGTGCGGACGGTCTCGCTGGCCAGCAGCCTGTCGGCGGTGTCTTCCAGAATGATGCGCCCGTTCTCCATGACATAGCCGCGGTCGGCAATGTGCAGCGCCTGGTTGGCGTTCTGCTCGACCAGGAAGACGGTGGTGCCGTTGCTGTTGACCTTCTGAATGATGTTGAAGATCTGCTGGATGATGATGGGCGCGAGACCGAGCGAGGGCTCGTCAAGCAGGAGGAGTCTCGGGCGCGCCATGATGGCGCGGCCCACGGCCAGCATCTGCTGCTCGCCGCCGGACAGGGTGCCGCCGGCCTGGTTCAGGCGCTGCAGCAGAATTGGAAACAGCGAGAACACATATTCCTTGTCCTTCGCAATATCAACCTTGTCACGGCGCAGGAAGGCGCCGAGATCCAGATTTTCGGCCACGGTCAGCTCGGGAAAGATGAGGCGGCCTTCGGGCACCTGGCTGATGCCGAGGCGCACGATGTCACTGGGCGGCAGTTCGTGTATGGGCTTGCCGTCGAACAGGATCTCGCCGCTGCGCGGATGCAGGATGCCGCAGATGGTCATCAGGGTGGTGGACTTGCCGGCGCCGTTGGCGCCGATAAGCGTCACGATCTCGCCCTCGTCCACATGCAGGGTGACGTCGCGCAGGGCCTGGATGACGCCGTAGTAGGTATTGATGGCTTTGAGCTCAAGCATCATGGCTCTCTCCAAGATAGGCTCTGATGACATCGGGATTGCTGCGGATCTCGGCCGGCGTGCCGCTGGCCAGGGGAGAGCCGTACTCCATGACGTAGATGCGGTCCGACAGCGACATGACCATGCTCATGTCGTGTTCGATGAGCAGCACGGCCAGCTCCCTCGTGTCGCGCAGACTCAGGATGAGCTCCTTGAGCTCGCGGGTCTCCTGCGGGTTCATGCCGGCGGCCGGCTCGTCGAGCAGGAGCATGTGCGGCTCCGTGGCCAGGGCGCGGGCAATCTCGAGGCGGCGCTGGGCGCCGTAGGGCAGGTTGTGGGCCGTGTCGTCCCAGTGCTTTTCAAGTCCGACCAGGCGGAGCAGCTCGTAGCTCTTGTCCACGGTCTCCTGCTCCTCGCGCACGGTGCGCCGGTCGCGTAGCAGCGCGGACACGATGCCGGCCTTTGTGCGGCAGTGGCAGCCGAGCATGACATTCTCGAGCACGGTCATCTGGCTGAAGAGCCGGATGTTCTGAAAGGTGCGCGCCATGCCGAGAGCGGTGATCTCGTGCGTCTTGCGGCCGTTCAGAAGCGTCTTCGCTCCGTTGGAGTGCAGGTACATGCTGCCGCTGGTGGGCTTGTAGATGCCGGTCACGCAGTTGAAGAAGGTGGTCTTGCCGGCGCCGTTGGGGCCGATCAGGGCGACAATTTCCTTTTCACAGACGGTCAGGCTCAGTTCGTTGAGCGCTCTGAGACCGCCGAAGTCCTGGATGAGGTCCTGGACCTCGAGAACGGGTTTCATGCGGCCTCCTTGTCATTTTCCAGAGCCGTGATGCGGTAGCGCCGGCGTTCGCCGGTAATCAGTCCCTGAGGTCTGAAGATCATCATGATGACCATCACAGCGCCGAAGAGCAGCATGCGGTAGTCGGAGAAGGCGCGCAGGTATTCGGGCACCAGAATGATAATCAGGGCGCCGAGCGTCACGCCTGTGATGGAGCCCATGCCGCCGAGCACCACCATCGAGAGAATCATGGCCGATTCCATGAAGGTGAAGGAGGCCGGATTGACGAAGGAAGTCTTGGCCGTGAAGAGCACGCCCGCGAAGCCGGCCCATGCGGAGCCCAGCGCGAAGGCCGAAAGCTTGACCTTCGTGAGGTTGATGCCCATGGCCTCCGAGGCGATTTCATCCTCGCGCAGGGCCTGCAGGGCAAGGCCGACCCGCGAGTTCTTGAGCCTCGAGATGATGACAATGGTGATGATGACGGCCGCGAGGCACAGATAGTACAGGTAGATTGTGCCGTCGTGCATGTTGAAGTCGAAGCCCAGCAGGCCGGGCTTGGGCACGGAGCTGATGCCGTGGCTGCCGCCGGTGACGCTGACCCAGTTGAGCAGGACCAGACGCACGATTTCGCCGAAGCCCAGGGTCACGATGGCCAGGTAGTCGCCGCGCAGGCGCAGCACCGGGAAGCCGAGTCCGAGACCGAAGAGAATGGCCAGCAGGCCGCCGATGGGCAGACAGACCCAGAAGCCCAGGCCGAAGTAGTGGTAGAGCAGGGCGTAGGCGTAGGCGCCGATGGCGTAGAAGGCCGCGTAGCCCAGCACCAGCTGGCCGGCCAGGCCCACGACGATGTTCAGGCCAAGGGCCAGCATGACGTAGATGAGGGCCGAAATGAGAATGGAGACCTGGTAGATGCTGCCGATGACGGGCAGCATGGGAATCGCCAGCATGAAGGCGAGCAGGGCCCCGAGCAGGATGCGTCTGGTCCTGCGGTCCTTCAGCGCGTTCAGGGCCGAGGTCACTCCGGCGGGCATGGTGAGCCGCACGGACGAGGTCTGCGCCTTCTTGAAGTACCAGTCCCAGAGCATGGAGGCGAAGAAGATGCCGATGCCGAGAGCGGCCATGCGCTGCCAGTTGAAGCCCACGGTCCTGTCCACGCCGATCTGCAGGCCCATGATCGGGGCGCAGAGCACCATGAACCAGACGGCTGTGAGGAGCGCCTTGACTATCCTTTTCATGACCGCCCCCTAGACCTTCTGCACCTGGCGCTTGCCAAGGATGCCGTCGGGTCTGAAAATGAGAATGAGGATGAGCAGGCAGAAGGAGAGGACATCCTCGTAGTTGCCGGCCACATAGCCGGTTGTGAAGGATTCGGCCAGGCCGAGGACAAGGCCGCCGACCACGGCGCCGGGCACGGAGCCGATGCCGCCGAGCACGGCCGCGGTGAAGGCCTTCATGCCGGCCAGGAAGCCGATGCCGAAGTTGATCTGGCCCATGTGCGAGGCGATGAGCACGCCGCCCAGGGCAGCCAGGGCGGAGCCCACGATGAAGGTCACGGAGATGATGTGGTCCGCGTTGATGCCGAGCAGCATGGCCATGGTCCGGTTCTGGGCCGTGGCGCGCATGGCCTTGCCCATGCGCGTGTAGCGGATCCAGAGCATGAGCGCGATCATGGTCGCGAAGCTCACGACCAGAATGAAGAAGTCGCTCACGCCGACCACGTAGCCCATTTTCTCGAGCAGCCAGTCAATGTCGGGCAGAAGCATGGGGAAGGGCACGAAGTCAGGGGTCTGGGCCAGCAGCACGTAGTTCTGCAGGAAGGTGGACATGCCGATGGCCGAGATGAGCGGGGAGAGCCTGGGCGCGCTGCGCAGGGGCTTGTAGGCGATCTTCTCTATGGT
>JAUNSE010000211.1:1918-4404 GCA_030539415.1 Desulfovibrionaceae bacterium | reverse complement strand
AATGGATACGGACAGATCCACTGACAGGATTACTGTCGGTTTTGCCTATATAATATATTGAAATCACGTATGTTTATTTTTAATCTGAAGTTTTGATCAAAGCAAGCATTGAAAAATTTGCCAATATGCGATACAGGATACGTGATTTAACTGACAGTAATCCTGTCAACTTTTATGATCAATATAAAATAAGCGGAAAATAGCCTGATCTCAACACAGTATAAAAAGAAGGACAATCATGACACACATGAAACAATGATTTGTGTGATCAAACTTTTTTCTCCGATGCAAAAATATGTGCATGACTGCTTCAATATGTCAATAGAACAAGAAAACAGTGCCCGCCCTGAATCGTGTCATTACAGCGCAATTGGCCTGCGAATAGAACGCGTTGCGGCCGGTTCCGGGGGCGGGCCATATGTGCGGACGGGCTGGGCCCTGCTCTCTCCCCGGACAGCAGTCAGGACAAGGCCCCGTCTTTTCTGTATAGGAACGGCAGGGCGCACCGACCGCCTGACAAGACCGCTTTTCTGCACGGGAGGGAAGGCATGGAGAGATATTCCCTGGACGAACTGGCTGCGCTTCTGGCAAGGTTCAATCCCTGGTGGGCGGGTGGATCAACAGAAGACGTGCCTGTCTTTGAACGGCCTGTCCTGCAGGATCTCTTCGAGTGGGCGGTGAACCCTTCCGTGAAAGACGGCGCGGACCGTGTTGCCGTGCTCGTCGGAGCCCGGCAGACAGGCCGGTCAACGCTGATGCGGCAGCTGATCCGGCGTCTGCTGGATGACGGCGTGCCGGCGGAAAACATTCTCTTTGTGCCCATGTCGCATCCGGTCTTTCGTCTTGCCCAAAGACAGAGCATTGACAAGGCCTGGCAGAAAGCCGTCAGACATGCACCGGGAATGGAGCATGTCTTTGTTGATGAAGCGCATATCGACTGGAGTGGCATGGATCTGCGCTGTGCGGACGCATGCTTCTACGCCAGTTCGCTGCAGACATGGTCCGGCAGCTTCAGGGACTGCAGTCATGGGACGGGCGAGGACAAGCCGGCCGTGCCGCGCAAGGTCGTCGTCACCATGACGCATGTGTCCGGGGACAAAAGGGCGGACCCCAATACATTTTCGTCCCTGCAGACACTCAATGTCTTTCGGATAGAACCTCTGTCGTTCCGGGAGTATCTGCAGATCCGGGGAGTGCCTCCCGGTCCTGTTCAGGCCCTGTCCTCGCTTTTCGATCTGTTTGCGTGGTCCGGCGAGCAGTTCGCCCGCTGCTCCGAAACCGCAAAGCGGCTGAACGGGCACTTTCGAGGCTATCTGCTGCAGGGCGGGTTTCCACGCGCGGCACTCGCCGGCAGCGTGGCCGAAGCGCAGCGCATCCTTCGCGAGGAGGTCCTCGACAGGGCGCTGAAAAGGGACATGAGCGTCCTCGCCGAGATACGCGGACTGGACGAGATTGAGGAGCTTTTCTATCAGCTGTGCCTGAACGAGGGAAAGCAGACGGACAGCGAGGAAATGCGCTGCAGAATACGCGTTGCGGAGAAGACCGCGGCAAGGTATCTGGGGATGCTTGAGGCAGCGTATCTCATCAGACACCTGGGAAAAAATGACAGCAGGCCGGAAGCAGAACCGAGCTGGCGCCTGAGACAGGCTGTCTGCTTGACGGATCCCGCGCTGTCGTCCGCCCTGCTTGGCCGGGGAGAGGAGCTTTTCGAGGACTGGCCGGCCCTGGAGCGTGTCGTGGAAAGCGCCGTCTGCCGGCACTGTGCAGGCAGGACCAGTCTTCTGGCGGAGTCATCCATCGCGGCAGACTGCGGCATTTCGCTCTCTGCCGATGATGTTTCCGGCGGGAATGGAGAGGGGGAGCGGATTTTGTGCGGCAGACCATACTCCTCCTCCACGCCCGTCCCCTTTCCTGTCAGATGCCGCGCCGCGCGCACTGACGAGTCGATGGTGCCCGGCCTGCTCGCCTTCATGCGGGAAAGGGGCATCGCCAGGGCCTTTGTGGTGACCTGGGAGCCGGACGACTTCGGGCCCATGGCCCTGTCCCAGCCTGACCTCTCCGTCATGCGCATCCCGGCCTCGCTCTTCTGCTACTGGCTCGGCCGCCCGAACAGGGCCTGACGTCCCTGGGCAAGAGGACAGGACAACGCTCCGGCTTTCCTGTACAAGAGCTGCGGGCGCCATGACCGGTCGCCCGCAACCATCTATCTTTTTCGGAGGAAAGCCCATGCGCATCAGCGAGAGCACGTATCTGGAGACCATGCGGGCAGCGTGCCCATGGTGGGAGGACGCGGGCCTGGACGGCCTGCCTGCCTTCGAGCGGCCCGTCGTGCGGAGCATCTTCGACTGGATCACCGGCCCCGCCAGCGGCGGACGCGCGGGACTTCTGCCCGGCGCCAGGCAGACCGGCCGGACCACGATTGCGCGGCAGGTCATCCGCCGCCTGCTCGATGCCGGCGTGCCCGGCAGGAACATTCTGTATGCTGC
>JAUNSE010000211.1:0-1908 GCA_030539415.1 Desulfovibrionaceae bacterium | reverse complement strand
GGCGCGGACCCGGTCAGGCTTCTCAGGCTGTGGCAGAAGCACGCTCCATCCGCTCCCGGTCCGAGGTATCTCTTTCTCGACGAGCTGCAGGAGGCGAAGGACTGGCGGGCTTCCGCACGCGAGCTTGCCGCGGCCGATCCGGACCTGCGCCTGGCCGGCATTGTGACGCACGTGCGCGACTGGGAGAAGGACCGCATGACAGGGCGCTTCGTGTGCCGGGACGGCTGCCGCGTCTTTGCCGTCGAGCCGCTCTCCTTCTGGGAGTACCTCAAGCTGCGCGGCGAGCTGGACGAGGGGCTGGCCGGGGACCCGGCCAAAGCTCTGCCCGAGGCAGCTCCGGTCCCGTCCGCGCTGCACGAGCTCTTTGAGTGGAGCAGAAAGGACCTTGCCGCCTGCCAGGCTCTGGCCGCGCGCCTTGCCGGACCCTTCGATGAGTATCTGGCCAGGGGCGGCTTTCCGAAGGCCGCGCTGGCGAAGGATCTTGACGAGGCGCGGCGCATCGTGCGGGAGGAGGTGGTCGCCGGGGCCCTTGCCGGCATGACGCGCGCAGGCCGCCTCAGGGCCCCCGAGAAGATGGCGCGCCTCCTCCGGCTGATTGGCGCGGACGAGGGCGGGGAGCCGCTCTGCAGCCTTCTGAAGGTGGCGGGTCTTGCCGGCACGACCGGGGCGAAGTACTTCGCCATGCTGCAGGCCGCGGGCCTTGTCAGGGAGGTTGAAAATCTGGATGCCCTGCGCGGCCTGCGCGCGTGGGCAGACAGCCGGCGCCCGCAGCTTCCGCAGGGCCTTGCCGCCATCGGCCTGCCCGTGTCCTGGCCGGACTCGGGCCGCACTGCCCGGCTGGAGAGAATTGTTCCCTCCTTTGCGCCGGATCCCGGTCGTTATGACGGGATCTTTCCTCCCTCCCTGGCCTGGACGGACGAGGCCGGAGACGGTCCCGAGGCCGTGCTCGAGGAGCAGGCCGGGGACACGGCCCGCTCCTGTCCGGCCGATCCCTCCCTGGCCTTTCTCTCCGTGACCGCGGCGCGTCCCGGCAAAAGGAAGTCCGCTTCCAGAGCTGCGGTCATGAGTATCGCGGTGCGGGCCGCTGTCTGCCGCCACTTTCTGGAAAATCCAGGCTTTTTCGAGGAGCCGCCGGCCCTGCGCCTGGAGTCGGCCTGCCCGGCCGAACGCAATCCGCAGGGCACCAGGCTCTGCTTCGCCGAGGGGCAGTGTCTCGCGGGTGTCAGTGCGGGCCAGGTCGCGCCGTTTCCGCCTGTCGCCTTCTCCGGCCGGCGCGCGCCCTTCGACGGGCCGGACAGCCTTGTGCAGTGCATGCGCGAGGAGGGCCTCGCGCGGGCGTGCGCCGTGACCATGGCCCCGGAGCACATGGGGCCCGTGCCGGTTTCCTCGCTCTTCGCCGCCTGCGCCGAGCCCGCCGACGAGCGGGGCTGGTGGGCGCACACGGCCAGAGATACGGACCTGCCGCCGGCTTCTCAGTGCGCGGTCATGCGCATCCCGGCCTCGCTCTTCTGCTACTGGCTCGGCCGCCCGAACAGGGCCTGACGTCCCTGGGCAAGAGGACAGGACAACGCTCC
Organism: Desulfovibrionaceae bacterium; assembly: GCA_030539415.1. Lineage (GTDB taxonomy): Bacteria > Desulfobacterota > Desulfovibrionia > Desulfovibrionales > Desulfovibrionaceae > Desulfovibrio. The sequence continues at coordinate 334 of JAUNSE010000211.1, read as the reverse complement.
GGCTTTCCTGTACAAGAGCTGCGGGCGCCATGACCGGTCGCCCGCAACCATCTATCTTTTTCGGAGGAAAGCCCATGCGCATCAGCGAGAGCACGTATCTGGAGACCATGCGGGCAGCGTGCCCATGGTGGGAGGACGCGGGCCTGGACGGCCTGCCTGCCTTCGAGCGGCCCGTCGTGCGGAGCATCTTCGACTGGATCACCGGCCCCGCCAGCGGCGGACGCGCGGGACTTCTGCCCGGCGCCAGGCAGACCGGCCGGACCACGATTGCGCGGCAGGTCATCCGCCGCCTGCTCGATGCCGGCGTGCCCGGCAGGAACATTCTGTATGCTGC
>JAUNSE010000210.1 GCA_030539415.1 Desulfovibrionaceae bacterium | reverse complement strand
AAGAAGTCTGAGATTGAATTTCGAGCTCAATACCGAAGTTTTTGACAGGGCCTTTTCATCAGAAATGCGGACTTTTATGAAAGAAACCATGCAGGAAAGCAGAGAGATTCTGCCTGGTGAAATGGAAAGCATGTCCATGCCTGCCAGGCTGCGCAGCGCTCTCTTCTGGCTTTTCTCCCCGTATCTCTAGCGTGTCTGCCCGGTATCGGGAGTGTCGGCTGAAGAAACGCACCCTCCGCAAAACCCGGGAGAGGGCGGACAGATATCTGCCCGCCCTCTCCATTTTGTACGGATTCGGTCCGCCTACTCGACTGTCACGCTCTTGGCGAGGTTGCGCGGCTGATCAACATCCTTGCCGAGGTAGTCGGCCATCTCGTAGCTGAACAGCTGCACGGCAGGAAGAACAACAAAGCCGGCCAGCGTGGAAGGAACATCCGGCACAACCCAGAGATCCTCGGCCGGCACGTCCACACCGGCATTGGTGACGGCGATGACCCGGCCCTGACGGGCCTGGACCTCGACAATATTCGACTTGACCTTGGGAAGAAGCTCGTCATTGAGACATATGGCGAACGTCGGGAAGGTGCTGTCGATAAGGGCGATGGGACCATGCTTCATCTCGCCGGAGGCATAGCCCTCGGCATGGATGTAGGAAAGCTCCTTGAGCTTGAGGGCCCCCTCCAGGGCGAGAGGATAGCAGTGGCCCCGGCCGAGATAGAAGAAATTTCTCGACTGGGCATACTTTCTGGAAAGCGTGATGGCCCGCTCGTGCATCTCGGGCAGAGCCTTTTCGAGCATGCCGGGCAGAGACAGCAGCGTGCCGAGCATGGCCGAGCATTTCGAGCTGTCGACCAGTCCCTTTCTGCCGCCCCAGTACAGTGACATCAGCGCAAGGAGAAGCATCTGGCTGCACATGGCCTTGGTCGAGGCGACACTGATTTCCGGGCCGGCCTGCGTGTAGAGAACCGCATCGGACTCGCGGGCAATGGAGGAGCCCACCACATTGCACAGCCCGAGCACTGTCGCGCCGCACTCCCGGGCCCGGCGCAGAGCGGCCAGGGTGTCGGCCGTCTCACCGCTCTGACTGATGACGAGGACCATTTCCCCGGGCTGGAAAAGCAGCTTTTCCTTGTAGCGGTATTCGGAGGCGATTTCCACCTGCACCGGAATCTCGGCCAGAGCCTCCAGCATGTGGCGGCCCCACATGCCGGCATGGGAGCTTGTGCCGCAGGCCACGATTGACAGGCGGCTCGGCACCGGCAGTCCATCCAGTTCATGGAGAGTCACTCCGCCTCTGTCCGCAGAAAGACGGCCGGTCAGTCCGTCACGAATAACCTTGGGCTGCTCGAAGATTTCCTTGAGCATGAAATGTCTGTACCCCGACTTCTGGGCGGCCTGCACGTCCCATTCTATGGTTTCGACACGCGCCTGCACAGGAGCGAGATCCGCTATTTTGCGCACTTCATAGGAAGAGCAGGTGACGCGCACCATCTCTCCATCCTCAAGAAAGACCACGCGGCGGGTGTACGGCAGAAAGGCCGGGATATCGGAAGCGACAAAATTTTCTCCTGTTCCAACGCCGAGGATGAGAGGGGCGGACATCCTCGCTGCATAGAAGACATCCGGCTCGCTCTCGGTCATGAGGCAGACGGCATAGGCACCGTGTGCCATATTCAGGGCCGCGGCAAAGGCTTTCTGAATGTCCGGCTCACTCTTGCGGCACTCCTGAATGAGGTTGACGAGCACCTCGGTGTCCGTATCCGAATGGAAGACATAGCCCCTGGCCTGAAGATCGTTCTTTATCTCAAGATAATTCTCTATGATGCCATTGTGCACCAGAGCCATGGTGCCGTCGTTGCTCGTATGCGGATGCGCGTTGCGCACGGCTGGAGCGCCGTGAGTTGCCCAGCGGGTGTGCCCCATGCCGGTAGTGGCCGTAGAGGGCGGCTGCTGGCTCAGCAGCTGCTCCAGCTGACTCAGTTTCCCCTGCGCCCGGACAACGCGTATTCTGCCCTGCTGCACACAGGCGACACCTGAAGAGTCATAACCGCGATACTCTAGTCTGTGCAGTTCTTCGACAACAAGCGGAACAGCCGGACGGTGTCCGGCGTAGCCAACAATACCACACATACGTCTTTCTCTCCTTGGAGAAGGATTCCGGCAACACAGCCGTAATACACAGGGGGAAAATATGAAAAGCTGCCTGAAAGAGCTTTCTTTCAGGCAGCTTCGTGGTCAGTCCTACATATTCTTGCGGTCAATAATGTCCTGATTGCGGACTATGACCTCGCTTCTTTTGAACAAACTTTCCATGAAGGCCTGCATGATGCCATCCTGCCGCTCTCTCTGCGTGAGGCCGGTCATGATTCCCTCGAACTGCTGCCACTCGGAATCCGGAGGATCCATCACCTGCTTCACGCGGCAGATAAGGACCCCCTGTCCTTCGGCAGTGGAGACAGCGTACACGGCAGGCAGCCAGGACCCGGGCTGCGCCGTGAAGGCGGCGCGCTCAAGCTCATCCTGAACCATGAAGGGAGCTATGCTCGACCCCCTGTCCACGGGAGCGGATTCCTTCACTCTGGCGGCCCATTCAGCGGACAGCCCGCTCTCCCCGGCCTGCTTCAGGGCGGCTTCGAGCAGGCCCCTGGCCTTGCCCATGCCTTCCTCGGTGCGAATCTTCGCCACGACGTTGTCGCGCACCTCTTCCAGAGGCTGGAAGGAACTGGGCGCAGAGCCGGTGACGCGCACAATCACATAGGCTTCACCGGCCTCCAGCGGAATATCCACAGGCTGGTTGACTGCCGTGCCCATGATGGACGCGGCGGCTTCGGGCTTGATGCCGAGAAGGGTCTGCAGCTCCTGCTGGCTGACAAGACCGCTCTTGCGGGCGGCCAGGCCGCGGGAGGACGCCACTTCGGCTAGATCCTTGCCCAGAATGTTGTCTTCAGTGAGATTGTCGAGCAGATCGGCAAGCCCCTCGCGGCCTTCAAGGGCCGCCAGAGTTGACTTGATTTCGCCTTCCACATCGGCAAACGGCTTGACCTGCGCGTCCTTCCTGCCCGTCACAAGGATGAGATGCAGGCCGAACTGGCTGCGCACGGGTTCGGAGACCACATTCGGCTCAGCCGCAAAGGCGGCCTTCTCAAACTCGGGAACAGTGACACCGGGGGTGATCCAGCCGACGCGTCCGCCCTTGTCCGCGGCGTTGGGGCCGTTGTATTCGTCCGCAGCCTGGGCAAAGGGTTTGCCGTCCGCAATTTCCTGCTTGATTTTCAGCGCCTTGTCCATGGCAAGCTTGACCACTTCTTCGGAAGCGTTCTGCTCGACAGGCACGAGAATATGGGAAACCTCGACACTTTCCGGTTCGGAGAAGCTGGAGGTGTTCTTGTCGTAATAGGCACGAGCCTGCTCGCCGGTGATGCTGTCGGGACTCACCACCTTCAGGGGGTCAACGACAATGTACTGCACATCCACCTTCTGGGGGATGACGTAATCCGTCTTGTGCACTTCATAGTACTTGGCGACAGCGGCATCGTCAGGCGCGGAAGTGGCGGTCATTTCCGAGTCGGCCGGAATGTAGACATACTCGAAGACACGTCTCTGGCGCAGGAAGTTGAAACGGTTGCGGGCTTCAATGGAATCGCTCCAGCTTCCGGCCGTGACGTAGTTCACCATCTTGTCCTGGATGATGCGTCTGGCAAGGTCGGCTTCGAAAGCAGCCGGCGTCTGGCGTCTGGACTGAAGAATGTTCTTGTAGGCTTCAGGGTCAAACTGTCCCTTCTCGTTCTGGAATATCTGCAGGGACCCCACATACATTCTCAGTTCATAAGGAGAAACGCCCAGTCCAATACGCTTGGCCTCCTGCGAAATCATGGCTTCCGAGACGAGCTGCTGGAAGACCTGGCGTCCAAGCTGGGTTTTCTGTTCGGCCGTCAGCGTTGTTCCGCGCTGATTCTGCGTAACAGACTGCTCGGCCTGACGGTAAGCCTCTTCGAACTGCTGATAGGTAATGGGTTCATTGTTCACTGTGCCAAGCACATTGACAAAGCCGGTGTCGGTAAAACTGCCCACGCCCCAGAAGACGAAGACAAGGATAATAACGCCGAAAGCCACTTTGACCCAGAAGGACTGGGCATTTGAGCGAATTGCATCAAGCATTGGTTCACCATGTACAAACAGGTTGCAGTACGGAATTAAGACGAAAGAGTCTATCTGTCTCCGCATCAAAACTCAAGAACTTTGCACGGTCCCCCCCTGACACCGTCAGGGATATGCCCTGGCGTGAAGAGGTCTTTCGACGACAGATAGAAACAATATCAATTATTACAAGATATTAACTTGTTTACAGACATTTTTCAGACACGAGATGCAGAAAATAAAATTATAGATTTCAAATAATTAAACT
>JAUNSE010000209.1 GCA_030539415.1 Desulfovibrionaceae bacterium | reverse complement strand
CATGGGGTGGCTCTACGGGTGACACTCAGGTGGTAATTTACTGTGTCGCACAACAGCTGCCGCGCCGTCTCCAAGAAACAAGGCTCATATTTGCCTTTTAAGGCCCCTCAAAAAAAATCCGCTTATGAATTCCTATGACGATGACCAGTGCGCTGTATGCCCCCTTTCTGCCGCCCTGGAGAGGTGACAAGCATCACACGCATATATGGGCTCGCAAGATATTGTATTCGCACATTATTTATGTATCAAATATATTTTTAAACATAAAACAACATACTATACACTAAAATAATACAATTTAAACCTGCAACAAAATGCAATATATAAAACTATAAATAAAACATGCTTACAATAAAATATAATAACTATTATAGAAACAAATACTGCTGTACATATAGTAATATATACAGCAGTATTTATTTTCTTATGTTTTTAACAAAAAAAATAAAAAATATAAAACATTGTTTTACCAATTTACATTATCTTTGTGTTTAATTCTATTTTGAGACAATGGTAGCATCTTCAACATCTGTCTTGTCCGGCTCATCCTGCCGAGAACTATCATCTTCAGAAGAGTTTTTCTCAGGCAGGGCTTTCAGTTCTCCATCCTCCTGCTTCGCCAGCAGCTGCAGCTGTCCGTTCTCATAGCGCATGGGGATGCAGTCCTTGTTCATGATCACGATGCCCGTGGTCTCCAGCACCTTCATTCGGTAGGCGTACTCCTGCTCCATGCGCTTGTGCCGGGCGAGAAACCAGAGTCTGCCCAGATAGCCGAACAGCAGGAAGCAGACAACACCGCCTATGATCCACAGAATGTACGGCTTGAGAGCTGCTCCCACGGCAAGGGCCATTTCCATGGCGCTGTCCAGAAACAGTATGGCGCATCCCATGGCCAGAAGCCCCAGCAGGATCACAATGGTTGGCGCATGGCGGACAATGCTGTAGACACGCTGCACTCGCTCGGGCACGACATCGCTGTCTCCGCCCCCGGAGCCTCCGGCCGACTCGCCGCCATTGAGCGCGCGGGAGAAGAACTGGCCAGAAAGATGGAGCAGGAGCAGCAGCCCCACCGGCGACAGCACTGCGGCCACCAGCCAGCCGACCCAGGGGAAGCGGGCCATCTTGGGACCGCCGGCCACAAGAGGTTCGGCATTGGTGACGCCGTAGAAGAACGCTACCGCCCCCACGATGAGCTCGAGACAGAAGACCGCTATCAGGTAATAGACAATGATTTCCCTGTTGCTCTCGTCGTACCAGAGCCTGCGCGCCTGCTTCAAACCAGCCTTGCGGCCGCCGTCCTTTTCCTGAGCCCGGCTTGTTTCATCTGCCTTCTGCTCCTTGCCGGCGGCAGCGTCCTCTGATTTGGCCATCCTCACCTCCTAAGTGAAAGACTGAAAACTGTCCTCCAACATACCTTGGCCCGGAGAAGACGGCAAGATGCATGCAATCAGTCCGCCTGTCCGCAGCCTCGCAAAAACAGCAGGGCCGTCCTCCCCGAAGAGGACGGCCCTGCACGAAATTTTCTGATTCTGGCGGCTGACCCGCTATCCCGAAACTCGGCGTATGGATACCAGACGCTTGCTCCAGTACGGCTTGCTCAGGCTCTCCATCCTCACGTTGGAGCCCTTGCGGGGGCTGTGGATAAAGGAGTTGCCTCCTGCATACATGCCTGTGTGCAGCGCTCTCGCACCCATGCGGAAGACGACTATGTCGCCGGGCAGAGTGTCGTCACGGGACACGCCGTAGCCGGCCCTGATCTGATCGGAAGTGCGGCGGGGCACCTTGACGCCATTGCTCTTGTAGGCCCAGTAGATGAGACCGGAACAGTCAAAGCCCTGCCTGGGAGAGGCTCCGCCGAGGCGGTAGGGTTTGCCCACCTGGGAATAGGCAGCCTGGACAGCCTTCTGGGCCTGGGGCGTGGCCATCCCGTCATCCGGGGAGGATCCCAGGAAGCCGCATCCGCTAAGCATGAGCATGGCCGAAAGCGAAAAAACAAGAGCGAATATGATTCTGGGCATGACTGACTCCTGGAGACAGACTGCCTCCTGTGGATGCTTATCGTCCAAAACCGGCCCATCTTTAGCCGATGAGCGGAGTTTTTCTTCCTGCGCCAGGCACTGCGGCATCCTACACAAGACTGCCCTGCACCAGCGTCCTGCGCACATGGCGCACAAGACGGCGGCGGGCAAAGAATTTCTCCAGGTCAGGCCAGAAGCGGGAGGGGCCAAGTTCCAGTTCCCTGCCGTAGAGACGACGCTCGCGCGCCCAGGAGACATAGACAGCCTGAGAGGCCCGGGTCAGTGCCACATACAGAATCCGGCGCTCTTCCTCCATTTCTTCCTGAGTCAGGCTTTCCCCTCTGCCGGCAAGCCTGTCTCTATCATGCGGCAGCAGTCCGTCGTTGAAGCCAGGCAGAAAGACGGCCCTGAATTCAAGCCCCTTGGCGGCATGCATGGTGAGAAGACGCACAGACTCGGCCTTTGTCTGCAGAAGATCCACTTCCTTCTGCCAGCAGATGTCTTCGAAGAGCCTTTCCCAGCTGCCGGCCTGAGCATAGGCTTTTTCAAGCTGTCTCCAGGCATCCGACGCGGTCAGGGCTTCATCAGCCAGTCCCTTTTCCTTCAGGACGGGCATCAGCTCGGCGGGACTGACAGTACTGCAGGCCATTCCGGCCACCGGACCGAGACCGTACTTCGCCCTCTCTCTGGCTATCCTCTCTTCCATGAAGGCCAGCACTCTGTCCATGCCCTCTTCCTGCCAGAAAAGCTGCATGGATGGTGTCTGCACCGGTATGCCGCGCTTCCACAGCGCCCTCGCAAGTGATGGAATCTGCGCCCGGGTGCGCACCAGCACAGCCACGTCGGACGGGACCAGCGCGCCGGCAAGAATTCCGCCCTCCCCCTTTCTCTCGTCATTCAGGGTATGCGACGTGGCCGGAAGAAGCTTCAGAATCTGATCCGCCACCCAGCCTTCCTCAAGGCCCTGTGTAGGGGCTTCATAGGCATTCAGTTCGGCGGACAGCGTTCTGGCTGCCGTCAGGCGGACATGCTCCTTTTTCCCGCTCATGGTGCCGTCCGCCGCATCCAGAATTTTCTGGCTGGAGCGGAAGCTGGTCTTGAGACTGACCACTTCAAGTCCGGGCCAGAGATGGCGGCACTCGGCCACAATGTCTCCGACAGCGCCGCGGAAGGCATAGATGGCCTGGTCCGGATCGCCAATGCCGAAGAATCCCCGGCCATGTTTCGGCATCAGCGCGGCAAGCAGACGCAGCTGCAGCATCGACAGGTCCTGAATTTCATCAACCAGGACCTGCTCGGGGTTCAGTTTCTGTCCGCCGGACCTGAGTTCTGCCGTCAGCCATTCAAGCAGGTCGGCAAAATCCATGCGCTGCAGGCCGCCTTCCTGTTTCAGCGAACTGTAGCGCCTTGCCAGCCTGTCTTCCGGACCGCCGCTTCTGCCGCGCTGGCACCGCTCGCGCATAAGCCAGAATCTGTCCGCGTACTGACGGCGTGTCTTTGCATCCGTCATGGGCAGCGTCTCGCCAATGGCCCTGTCCAGCAGCAGACGGGACTGCTGTTCCGTCAGCAGGACGGCACGGGGATTCTCCCTGCGGAAGAGTTTCCAGGCCAGTGCATGGAAGGTGCCGCAGAAGGGAAGTTCTCCCTCGGTTCTGCGCAGCCGCACGCGCTCCTCCATTTCTCCGGCCGCCCTGCGGCTGAAAGTGAGGGCCAGAATCGAAGATGGAGGAACACCCTTCTCCAGCAGACGGACAAGACGTTCCGTCAGCAGACGCGTCTTTCCCGAACCTGGTCCGGCAATGACAATCAGGGCGCTGCCCTCATGGTCGCAGGCGGCCTGCTGCTCCTCAGTCAGAGTGACCAGGGCGGCGGGTGCTTGCTCACCGCATTTCCTGCTTTCCTCGATGCGTCTTTTTTCCGCAAGAATGGCCTCGCCCGGCTGCATTGCAGGGCGGCTTTTTCTGCGCACAACAGCTTTAGCCTCTCCGCCGCCGGCCGTTTCGGTCGGTGACTCTCTGTCAGAAGCGGAACAGTCCGGGGATTTTCCGGCGGCGGCCAGTCCGGACAGGGGAGCCGACACGGCAGAAGCGTCCGCCTTCCTCCGACCGCGCCCGCGGCGCGGGGCACTCGCGGCAATCTCCTTAAGTTCGTCGCTGCTGAAGACGCTGATGGTGCCGAATTCTCCGTCATAGCCGCCGTGCAGTTCTATTTCACCGGCGCGTATGCGGCGCACGGCCTCCGCCAGATGCGGATTGTACTCGGCAATCTGCTCGATGGGCAGATGCGCCAGTATGGTGAACTCGCTGCCGAGATGTTCCAGAGCATCGCGGAAGAGGGCTGTGACGGCCTTGCTTTGCGGCGCCGCACTGCTGATCTGCCCCAGAATCGACGGAAGAGGGATG
>JAUNSE010000208.1 GCA_030539415.1 Desulfovibrionaceae bacterium | reverse complement strand
GTCGACGAGTACGGCCGCGCGAGGCTCACCCCGCGCTCCGACACGGACCATTCCCTGCACGCCCAGGTGCGCTGCGGCTGGATGAGCGGCTACTTCGGGGGCGAGGACGGGGACGGCAGGCCCTTCTATCCCCAGGCCCACATGGAGGCCGGCCGCTTCTCCACCGTCGAGGTGCGCCTCTCCCAGGAGCCCCGCCCGGGCGATCAGCCCGGCTACCGCCAGATCTGCCAGCGCGCCAGAAACGCCGCCCTGCGCAAGGGCGAGAACAGCTTCTTCCGCATCCAGAGCCAGGCCGCCGGGGCCGTTATGGACGCCTGGCGCCAGGACCGCGCCGAGCACCCCGACATCCGCTTCGGCACCCTGCACATCACCACCTGGTATCCCGAAGAGCACTTCCGCTTCGGGCTGGAGGACAGAAAGGGCAACGGGCGCAGGCAGCTCGCGGCCTTCCTTGCCGACAGCCGCTTCGCAGCCCAGCCTTCCGAAGACGGCACCCCGGCCCCGGCTGCGGTGACGCCAGAGCTCATCCTGCGCTTCCTGACCGAGGACGGCAGCGTGGCCGGCGTGTGGCGCTGCCGCCCGAAGGATCTCGCGCCCTCCCTCCAGGGCGCGGACGGCGAGCCCATCTCCTGGCAGGACGCGGCAAAGGCGCAGGCCGAGCGCGTCTTCGCCCGATTCATCGGCGGCCTCGCCCCGGACTATGTGAAGAGCCGCGCCATCACCGGCGTGGACGTGCTGCCCGGACGCCGCTACCTCTGCTCCAGAGCCGTGCACACGCCCTCTCCCCTGCCCGACGGCAGCGAGAACAGGGCCGCCATGACCCAGCTGCGCAGCCTCCTCTACCTGGGCCTCTCCCAGGGCGAGGGCGTGCACCAGAGCCAGCGCTTCAGCATCGGCTGCACCCAGGCCTTCGTGCCCAGGGGCCGCCATGACCACGTGCTCGGCTGGCACCAGCTGCGCGACGGCGTCTCCCTGCGCAGCGCGGCCCTGCTCATGCCCGGCGGCGAAATGCTGGTGCCTGCCGGCGCCTACAGGGAGGAGGTGGACAGGGAGCAGTCGTACATGACCGGCATGACCGCCCTGCTCGAGGAAAGCCGGGAGGACGGGCCCTCCGCCGGCATGGGCACCCCCGACTGGTCCGAGGATCCCGAAGACAATGCCCGCGGGGTGGAGACGGACAGGCACATGCGCGCCTGCCCGGCGCAGGTCCGGGCACAGGTCGCTGAGTTCGCTTCCGGCAGCGACGGCGGCCGGACGGCGGCCGGCCGTGCCAAGGACAGCCGCGCTGCGGCCAGGGCCGGCTCCTCCGCAACCATCCGCTCCGCCGCGGCCGGCGCGGGCCGCGGGGACGAGGACACGGGGCCCCGCTGCGCGTAGCGGCCTCCCTGCACTGCCGGGAGAGCCCCGGGGCCCTGCGTGCGGCGTGCCGTCCCGAGGGGTCCCGGCGTGAGGCGCAGTGCAGCGGCAGGATGTTTTGTTTGATCGGATCAAATTTTTATCGCCGGAACAACTTGCCATCCTGCCGCTGACGGGCTATATAAAAAGGAACTTCCAAACCCCTGCCGGAACAGGGGCCGGAAGCTGGCGCTGCGGCGTCCCTTATGAGGGCCTTTTGAGACTTACGCCCTGACCCATTCGCTACTGTGTTCAGTTCTTGTCTTTGGCTTCCCTTTATGCAATTCAAGATCTGAGCACCCCTTTTTAAACTCTGTCCTGCCAGACTTAAAACCGGCAGGATAGAGTTTTTATTTTTGCGTGAATTGCAAGCAGTATATCACCATATATGGACATTCAAGAGATATTGCGACTGATTTGTCCTGTCTGAAGCAACTGCTTCCTGCCCGCTCCATTCCGTCAGCGTGCCTCTCGTGAGGCACCGGCCGAGGCTCCGGCGGATACATTCTCCGGCGGGCAGTCGGGCAGCAGGTTGTTCAAATCTGATGTTTGCTCAGGACATGCAAATTTTCACCTCCCAAATCACTTGCCATTCTGCCGCCGACACGCTATACATGAACTGTCGGACATCGCCCGACAGCAGCAACGCCATGCCCACAATGAGCAGAAGCCTAATCAGCTCTGCATACTCGCCCCCTTCGGGGACAGCCGGTCAGAGTCCGTTCGCGGATTCTGCCCGGCTGATTTTGTCTTGCGCGGTGAATCCGCCTGCCGTCTCCGCGGGACAGCGCGGCGCGGGTATTGCTCCAGGGACCTGAGCAGAACAGGCAAGAATGAGAGAGAAACAGGCATGTCCCGCCGCCTGCCCGCGCCCTATCCTGTGACTGTGCCGCCTGTGCGGCACGGCCGCTGCCGGCCTGCCGCATCCTTTTGCCGGACAGCATGCCCAGGACGCGTCACGCATCCGAACGGGCCGGCCATGCAGCGGATGCGGCAGACTGCAGGAGGTGCAGCATGGACAGACAGAACGGACAGGAGAGCGGACTTTCCAGACGTCATTTTCTCGCCGGCGGTGCCGCGGCCCTCGGCATGGCCTGCGCGGGGGCCGCACTGCCCGCGGACGGGGCGAAGGCCGCCGACAAGCCCCTGGTCGCCGCTTCGGCGCCGCTTCAGGCAAAGCCCAAGGTCTTCTACACCCGCGAAATCACGGACGAGAGCCTGCTGAAAATCTACGGCTGCATCAGCCAGTGCATGACCGGCAAGGTCGCCATCAAGCTGCACACCGGCGAGCCCGGCGCTCCCAACCTGCCGCCGAGACACCTTGCAAAGGCCCTGCAGGCCTCGGTTCCGAACAGCACCATCGTGGAGTGCAACGTCCTCTATCCCGGCCCGCGCCATGACACGGCCTCCCACAGAAAGCTCCTGGTCGAGAACGGCTGGACCTTCTGCCCGGTGGACATCATGGACGAGGACGGGGACGTCGCCCTGCCCATTCCGGACATGGACGCCTTCTTCGACCAGCAGTGGGGCAAGCCCGGCGCGAAGGGCCCCTTCACGGTCGGCAACCACCTGCGAGAAATCCGCGTGGGCAGGCATCTTTTGAACTACGACTCCCTGCTGGTGTACACCCACTTCAAGGGCCATGCCAGCGGCGGCTACGGCGGCTCCCTCAAGAACATCGCCATCGGCTGCGCCTCGCCGGCCGGCAAGCGCCAGCAGCACGGCGACGGCTGGATCAAGGGCGCGCTCTTTCAGGAGCACATGGTCGAGGCCGCCAAGGGCATTGTGGACCACTTCTCCCCGCACATCGCCTACATCAATCTGATGATCAACATGTCCGTGGACTGCGACTGCGCAGGGCTTTCCGCCGCGAAGCCCAAGTGCCCGGACCTGGGCATTCTGGCCTCCACCGACCTCACCGCCGTGGACCAGGCCTCGGTGGACATGGTCTACGCCATGCCCGAGAAGTACAGGAAGGACCTGGTCGAGCGCATCGAGTCCCGCGCAGGCCTGCGCCAGCTTGAATTCCTGAAGATTCTGGGCATGGGCACCGGCGAATACGAGCTCGTCGAAATCTAGCGCCGCCCTTCGGGGGCCAGGCGCAAGCCGCCATATAGCCGACAGCACAGGACCTCTCCGGCAGCCCGGGGAGGTCTTTCTTCTGCTTCCGGGGCGTCCCCGGATCTGCAGGTCCGGGACGCGGACGGAGCGCGGAGGATGTCCCGGTGCCGGGCCGGCGGAAGGAGCAGGGGCGGATCCGACGGCGGGAGCCTTTCCGGCACAGAACGACCGTCCCGCAGGGCAGCTGGAGCATGGGATTGCCTCACAGCCGGACACAGGGCTGCGGAGCCCGGGCAGGATCATGCAAGCAATAAAGCGGATTGCGTCTCCACCATGGGGCCCGGGCAGGCTAGACTGCCTTCATGATCAGGGCCGGCACAAAGCCCCTTCCCCTCCGCACCCCTCCCATGGAGCTCATCATGAAAAAATTCGCCGCCTGCGCGCTCTCCCTTTCCCTGCTCGCCCCTCTCTGCCTCTCCCAGAACGCCGCTGCCGCCGAACAGGATGCCGCGGCCGACGCCCATCAGGTCGTCCTCAAGGCCGGAAGCCAGCCCTCCCGCAAGGCCGGTCCCAAGAACTTCACCGGCAGCGTGCGCGTGGACCCGCTCTTCAGGGCCGAGGCCCCGGTGCGCACCTACGCCACCTCGGTCACCTTCGAGCCCGGCGCCCGCACCTTCTGGCACGTGCATCCCACCGGCCAGCGCCTGATAGTGACGGCCGGCGTCGGCCTCACCCAGGAATGGGGCGGCCCGGTGCAGGTGATCAGGGCCGGCGACGTGGTTGTCTGCCCGCCCGATGTGAAGCACTGGCACGGCGCCTCGGCCTCCACGTCCGTGACCCATATCGCCATCAGCGAGTACGTGAAGGACATGGGCGCCCGCTGGATGGAGGAAGTGAGCGAGGAGCAGTACGCCAAGGCTCCCGCTCTGACCGATTAGTCTCCGGACCGACTGCTCCCTCACCGA